>NZ_PNDK01000056.1:0-43774 GCF_005887265.1 Pseudoalteromonas sp. S1608 | reverse complement strand
GCTGACCGAAGTTAGTATGCTAGTGGGCTAAGTAAAAACCGAGCAACAAAGAGTAACTCGCCCCTAGGCAGAACCTTTCGGGCAGCGCCTGTTTGGCATTGATGCTGCGTTATCGCCTATTTATGGGGAATACCACACCACATAGGCTCTGCCTTGCCTAAATACCAAACAGACTGCTGCAAATTTAACCTTGAAAGATCAACAGACCCTCATAATAATAACAGATAGTCTTTGCATTTAGCCATCTATACATTTAAACTTCTTTTTTTGCGCCGATTTGGTCTTTGGCTTGCGGGCGCTGTTGAGTTACTTATCTGGTTAGATAGTAAAACAAACACTAAATTCAGCTAAAAGAGGGATGCTTTGGCTGTTTAATATATCAATCGATTTCGATTGCTATGAATAATTAACGAGGAATATGATGCAGCCATCATTTGATAAAAATAAAGCAAGATTTTCTTTGCTCCCCCTACTCACCTTTGTTGCTATTTTTTTAGGCTCAGGCTTATATTTGCAATCTCAAGGGGTTGATTATGCATTTTATCAACTCCCAGCACCGGTCGCTATTTTACCTGCGATTGTTTTAGCCTTTATTTTAAATAAAGCCAGTATTAATCAAAGTGTAGAAACCTTTATTAAAGGCGTGGGTAATAACAATATTATTACCATGTGTCTTATCTATTTATTAGCAGGTGCTTTTTCTGCGGTTGCAGGGGCAACCGGTGGCGTTGACGCGGTTGTTAATGCTGGCCTCTCACTTATTCCCCCTTCATTACTTCTGCCTGGTTTGTTTTTAATTGCCGCGGTTATCTCTACTGCGATGGGCACGTCAATGGGAACTATCGGTGCTATTGGCCCAATTGCTTATGCAGTATCAATGAAAACAGGGATTGATCCCGCATTAATGGCCGGTACCATTGTATCTGGCGCTATGTTTGGTGATAACCTATCAATAATTTCTGACACTACGATTGCAGCTACCCGCACGCAAGGCTGTGAAATGAAAGATAAGTTTAAAGAAAATCTTAAAATTGCGATTCCAGCCGCTATCCTTACTATTGCACTGTTGTTATTTTTAACGCCAGCTGCGCAAGTTGTTGAAACTAAAGACTACGATATTTTATTGGTGCTTCCTTATGCCTTTATTTTAGTACTGGCAGTAATGGGCTTTAATGTATTTGTAGTACTGTTAAGCGGTATTGTTTTCGCCGCATTGATGGGCTTTACCGGAAGCTATGAAGGCGCCAGCTTTGTAAAAGATATTTACCAAGGTTTTAGCGACATGCAGGAAATATTTTTACTGTCTATGTTTATTGGTGGCCTCTCTGAGTTTATTCGTATTAATGGCGGCCTCGACTACATCGCGCAAAAAATTCAAGCAATCACTAAGGTCATTGCAAAATGGCATCGCAAGGTAGCGGATCAGTTAGGGATAGCTGCATTGGTGCTAACCAGCAATATGTGTATTGCTAACAACACAGTGTCTATTATTGTGACTGGCCCTATTGCTAAAAAGCTAGCTGACGATGGCGAAATTAGTGGTAAACGTTCTGCCAGTTTATTAGATATTTTTGCCTGTGTTACCCAAGGGTCTTTACCTTACGGCGCACAAGCACTTCTGCTTGGTGCTACATTTAAAATTAGCCCGTGGGAAGTATCAACCTCATCTTACTACTGCTTTATTTTAGCTTTTACCGCTATTGCGGTTATTTGTTTACGTCGTAATAAAGCTTAAATCTTCTTTAAACAGTGTATTAGCCACATGCTAGTACACTGTTTATGACAATAAATAATTAACAAATTAACCGTCTTTGCTATAATGTGGTATTCAGCGTGTCACATAAAATATGGTTATGAAAATTAAAAACTTACTTCCTCTCGTTGCACTTAGTGCGTGTGCCTTAAGTTCAACAGCTACTGCTGCTAATTGGAGCAGTACTGCGCTTCATATTAACAACGGTAATCATAAAAACCCGTTCACTGAACAAAAATCAAGCACCACGGTTTATTCATTGCAACATGCTTCAGGCCATGACTATGGGGATAACTTTTTCTTTATTGATTACAGCACTGATGGCAATGACGATAACTACCAAGATCAAGACTTTTACTTTGAAGGTTATTCTACGCTTAGCTTATCGGCCGTTATGGACGAAAAAGTAGCGTCAGGTGCGCTCGTTGATGTTGGCCTAACCATGGGTATTAATGCCGCAGGCGATGCTAAAGTTGTTAAATACTTACCGGGTGTAAAATTAAGCTGGGATGTACCTGGTTTTAATTTCTTCTCAACCCTTGTGACTGCCTATATTGATGATAGTGAAGGTGTTGCGAAAGGCGGTGCGCCAATTGAAACCAACAGCTGGATGTTTGACGTTGCTTTTGAATATCCATTTATGATTGGCTCACAAAAATTTAGTGTTAAGGGTCATGCGGAATATATTGCTGAGCGTGAAGATGAGTTTGGTAATGACGTACGCGCTTGGTTTTTAGCTCAACCTATTATTGTATGGGATATGGGGCATGCGCTAGAAATGAAAGAAAACACCTTACTGTTAGGTATGGAGTGGCAGTACTGGCATAACAAACTTGGTACAGATGTTACAGAGTCAGTTCCACAAGTACACATAGAGTGGACTTTTTAATAATTAAATACTTAACTATTAAAAAATAAAACCTGTCATTAGACAGGTTTTTTTATGGTTGATTACAACTTACACTGCGGATTTTTACCTTGTGCTTTAGCTGTTTTTTGCTCACTAAGCGCTTTACTCATTTGCGATTGTAAATTTGCAATACGGCTTGTTGGTGCTGGGTGAGTTGATAAAAACTCTGGCGTTGCCCCACTGCCCGCTTGACTCATATTTTGCCAAAGCGTAACAGACTCTTTAGGGTTGAAACCCGCTTGCGCCATTAAATCTAAACCAATAACGTCAGCTTCGGTCTCATGTGAACGACTAAACGGTAAAACCACACCATATTGAGCGCCAAGACCAAGCCCTTGCATAATTTCATTGCGGTATTGCACGTTGCCCATTTCAAGCGCCGCACTGCCCACTTTCATTCCAGTTTGTAAAATAGAGCTTTGTGAAACACGTTCATTTGAGTGCTCTGCAATCACATGACCGACTTCATGACCTAAAACAGTTGCAAGCTGATCTTGATTTGTAGCAATTTTTAATAATCCAGTGTGCACGCCAATATAACCACCTGGCAATGCAAAGGCATTTGCAGATTCATCTTCAAATACCACCACTTCCCAATTTTGAGATGCATAATCTGTAGGAAGCACGGCTACTACTTTATCAGCAATACAATTGACGTAACTGTTTACTTTTGGGTCTTTATTTACCGGCTGCGTTTTTTTCATTTGGGCAAAACTCGCAGTGCCCATTTGACTCATTTGTTGATCTGAGTAAAGCGCAATCTGTGTGCGTCCAGTTGGTGATGTTTTACAACCTACTAATACTGCACTGGCAAGTACTGCCAAAACCAATTTCTTCATTATAATGCCCTAAAAAAGTTTGTTACTGAGTATAGAATACCAAACGCAGTGTTAGTTTAAAATCTTTGCTTTTTGCGATTAAACAATTAAGTTAGCAGGCAAACTAAGTTTATCCAACGCCATTGCCCTGCTATACTGCCCAACCTATATTCGTTGTTTTGAGTTTTTAAATGAGCGCTTCGGCTTCTTCTTTTAATACCCGTATTTTATTGCCTTTATTAGCCAGTATTGTTGCAATCACGCCTTTAGCCATTGATATGTATTTACCGGCTATGCTGGTAATTGCCAACGATCTCAATACTAGCATGCCAAATGTTCAAATCTCGTTGAGTATCTATTTAGCAGGTTATGCATTGGGCATGTTATTTTTTGGCCCCATAGCCGATCAAATTGGCAGGCGTAAACTGGCACGAATAGGGCTCAGTTTATTTGGCTTGAGTTCACTCGCTTTAGCATTTACCACTGAAGTGCATACTTTTTGGCTGTTAAGAGCAGTACAGGCATTTACAGGGGCGGCAGCTACGGTTGTGGTTCCAGGGATTATTAGACACATATATCAAAAAAATACTGCTAAGGGTATGTCGTACGTGTCTATGATTATGATGATAGCGCCTTTACTTGCCCCCTCTATCGGCTCAGTTATTTTAGGCTTTTCGCTTTGGTCGACTATTTTTATTGTTTTAGCGGCTTATAGCTTTGTAATTTTACTTTTTGTGCAGCGTTACTTAATTGATATCCCGATATTTAAAAATGATCGAAAAGGGTTATCGCTTTTCTTTTCAAGTTACAAAGTGGTATTGAGCAACCCGCATGCTCGCGCTGATATTTTAAGCTCGATGTTTGTGTCGTTTGGCTTTTTTTGCTTTTTAACCTCGGTTCCATATATTTACCTCGACTTATTTAAAGTATCGGAACAATTATTTGGTCTGCTATTCGCTTTTAATGTAATGGCGCTGATGTTTGGTAACTTTTTAAATACTCGCGTAGTGCCACGTATTGGCTCACGAAAAATGCTTTATTACGGGCTAATGTGTGGTTTTTTATCTGGCACAGCATTACTCAGCTTTAGTGTGTTGCATTTATCGCTTTACTTTATTGTTGCGGCTATTGCCCCGTTAATGATGAGCTTAGGCATAATAGCAAGTAATGCAGATTCATTAATTTTGATGAAGTTTGAACAAAATACCGGAACTGCTACGGCGGTTATCGGCACCTTGCGTTTTGGTAGTGGCGCATTAGTAGGCCCTATATTAGCGGTAATGCATGCACAAAGTGCGGTTCCATTTTCTAGTTTAATGTTTAGTGCGGTGGTACTGACAATACTGGTGCAGTTAATACATTATTTTAAAGACAAAAAAAATGCCTCATAATGAGGCATTTTTAAATTGTATACTTAATTAAGCGTCAGCGGCTTTAGATACCATAACCATTGCAGGGCGTAATAAACGGCCGTTTAATGTGTAACCTTTTTGCATTACTGCTAAAACAGTATTTGGTGTTACATCGTTGCTTGGTTGGATTGACATTGCTTGATGAAAGTCTGGGTTAAACTGCTCACCTTGAGGGTTTACAATTTCAACACCAAATTTAGCTACCGCGTCGTTAAAGCTTTTCACTGTCATATCAATGCCTTCAAGTAAAGGCTTAAGCGTTTCATTTTCTTTATCAGAAAACTCAATAGCACGCTCTAAGTTATCTATAACAGGGAGTAATTCATTAGCAAACTTTTCTAGTGCAAATTTGTGTGCTTTTTCTACATCTTGTGCAGCGCGACGACGCATATTGTCCACATCTGCAGCAGCGCGAACTACGCAATCTTTTTGATCTGCAATAGTTTGCTTTGCAGTTTCAAGCTCGGCATATAACATAGCAATTTCTGCTTCAGGGCTTTGCTCTTGCTCAGCATGTTGTTCTGCTGCTTCAACTGCCGCCTCAACGTCAGCTTCCATTTGCGTCACTTCTTCGTTCAGTTCTACTTCTTGCTCTGGGTTTTGTGTCTGCTCAGACATAAAATATACGCTCCAATTCTTTACAACTGCGGTAATTATGGGGATTGAATAAAAAGATTCAAGAGCTCAATGGCTCTAATAATTTAAATTCTTGGATTATTTTCTCTAATTGCGCTGATTTTGGACAAATAACACAAAAGCGACTCTGATATTCTTGATTTTGAAAATACGGCACACTAATCACAATGAGTTCATCGCAGCTACTGAACGGTAAGTTTTCAGTATTGAGAATAGAGACCCCATTTTTAAAAGCGAGTTTATCTTCAACAAAATTTAAAAATGATACACCAATATTAAGGCTTTGCTCACAATCTATTTTTTTATAAAGGTAGTTTTCGCCAACAACGATACTGTTATCTGAGCCTAATTTTTGGCTTAGCTCACGGGTCCATTGAGTTAAAGAGTCATGACAATTACGCGGAGCCGTATTGGCCATTGCCTGCATTCGGTAGAGGCCTTCAATTAAAGATTGTTGACTAAAAACCGTATTGAGCCAAGTAGCAAATTCATAACGTTGGCTATCGCTAGGGTCATTAGGCTTATTAATACAAATATTGTGGCTCTGCCCTGCTCTATCTAAGAGTAAAATAAGCCAGTTGTTTGCATCAAAGTCGAGCACTTCTACCCTAAATACCTGCTGTGTTCTAACCTGCGGTAGCCCCACACAACAGCATACTTGGTAACGTTGACTCAAGCCATGCGCTAGCTCAACCAATTGTGCCTGCTCAGGTTGCCAATAATTAGCAATATCATTGAGCGTAAAAAACTCATCAAACCAATAGTCAAACCCATCATTGGTTGGCACTCGGCCAGCCGATGTATGTGGTGAATACAACAAGCCTATTTTTTCAAGGCGCGCCATCGCGTTACGCACAGTGGCAGAGCATACCGCCATACCTTTTTGCCTTGCAATTTTTGTTGACGGCACAGGTAAGCCATCGCCATTACAGTACATACTCATAACAGCGGCAAATATTTGCTGATCTCGTGGGTTTAGTTTCATGTTATCTACATCTTTATGCATAGCTGTTATATCGGGGCTAAGTATTATTATTTCAAGTATAAAAAATACAATAAATCTAAATTTTACAGTGAATTAATTAAATCCGCTGGTTATTACTAAGATCTGTGTTTTCAAACACTTCTGTTTTAGGTTACTCTACAAATATTAGAACTCTCAGTGTATTTATTATGGACTCTCCCTTTAACACTATCGGCTTGATTGGTAAGCCAAATCACCCTAATGCTGCCGCTACTTTACAACGATTACATACGTTTTTATTAGCTTTAGGCTTTGAGGTGATTGTTGAAAAACGTACAGGGAGTCAACTTAGTGATGTACCGAGCGACAAACTCGTAAAGCTCGTTGATTTAGGCGAGCGTGCCGACTTAGCGATTGTGGTTGGAGGCGATGGCAACATGCTGGGTGCTGCACGGGTGCTTGCTCGCTTTGATATAGCCGTAATTGGTGTAAATAGGGGTAATTTAGGCTTTTTAACAGATCTGAACCCAGAAGGGTTTGAGGGTAGCTTAGAACAGGTACTCAGCGGCGATTACATTGAAGAAAAACGTTTTTTATTAGAAGTTGAAGTGTATCGACATAACGAGCTTAAAAGCGCTAATTCTGCAGTAAACGAAGCAGTGCTTCATGCTGATAAAGTAGCACATATGATTGAGTTTGAAGCCTTTATAAACGATGACTTTGTATTTTCTCAACGCTCCGATGGTTTGATTGTGTCGACTCCAACAGGCTCAACGGCATACTCTTTATCGGGCGGTGGGCCTATTTTAACACCAGAGCTTAATGCAATGTCACTGGTTCCGATGTTTCCACATACTTTATCAAGTCGCCCTTTAGTGGTGGATGCTGATAATGAAGTGCGTTTAAAGCTTAGTTTAGAAAATACTGATAGCTTACAAGTAAGCTGTGACAGCCATGTTGTACTCGCCGTATTACCGGGTGATGAGGTAGTTATACGTAAAGCTGACAAAAAATTACGCTTAATCCACCCAAAAAATTATTCTTATTATAATGTGCTACGTAAAAAGCTAAATTGGGGTAGCCGGTTATACTAATTTTATTGCCAAACATGCAACTTTAGCGCAAAATATCGGGCTAGAATTTTTAAATATCATCAGGAAAAAGTAGTAATGACTTATGTAGTGTTTCTTGCTTTATTATTATTAATTACTTTACTTGGCAGTTACTTGCTAATTGAGAGTAATCGAAAAAAAACCATTGAAGCAAAGAAAAAACTGTTTAACGAGCGCGTAGCAAGTACTCAATCACGTTTAAAAATAAAACTCAACGAATTACTTGATGCAAATGTCATCAGTGCTAAGCACCTTCCTCGAATTCAAGCCGTTGTAAGTAACTTTTTCGTGGTACAGCCTCACACCGATGAAAATTTAGTTAAGTTGGAATCGTTATGTGACCAACTTATTAACATACTTAACGAAGAGCTTATAAAAACCTATAAAAGTAATAATAGCCAAGCATTTGCCGACAGCACTCAATATTTTATAGCAGAGTTGCCAGCTCAAGGTATTTTATACAATAAAAATTTTTACCAAGAAGTCCTTCCTACGTTAATCTTAAAGTTGAAAACTGAAGACAACATACAACCAGTTGATAATATTGATCTTAACGATGAAACCCTCCCTATTGATGAAGAAAAAAAAACACTAATTGAGTCCAGCCTTGCTTAAAATATAGAAATTTAATTTGCAATAAACCAAAACACTGTATAAATTAACAGTTAATTCACTGGATGGATGAACAGTATGTTAATTGGTTTAGAAATTAAAAATTTTGCAATTGTAAGTAATTTAAGCACTGAATGGCATTCGGGCATGACCGCTATTACCGGTGAAACGGGTGCGGGTAAATCAATCGCTATTGATGCGTTATCATTGTGCCTTGGAGAACGAGCAGAGGCTTCAGCTGTGCGCCCAGGCACTGATAAAGCCGAGGTAAGTGCGCAATTTGATTTAAGCAATTTGCCACACGCCCATGCATTTCTAGAAGAGAACATGCTTAATAATGACGATAACGAATGTCTACTTCGTAGAGTTGTTTGCAAGAATGGCCGCAGCAAAAGCTACATTAATGGTAGCCCTGTCACCGCTGCACAGCTAAAAGAGCTAGGCCAATATTTAATTTCTATACACGGTCAACATGCACACCAGCATCTATTAAAAGCAGAGCATCAATTACAGCTACTGGATGCTTACGCCGGGCACCAAAATCTAGTTAATGCTGTAAGCCAACGCTATAAACGTTATGCTGATTTACAAAAAGAATTTAAACAACTAGAACACCAACAACAACAACAAGCTGCGCAAAAACAATTATTAGAATATCAAGTGGCTGAGCTTGATGAATTTGCGTTGCAAGTTGGTGAGTTTGAACAAATAGAAGCAGAGCATTATAAGCTCAGTAACAGCCAAACTATTTTGCAATCTTGTCAGCGCGAGCTACAACATTTATACGAAAGTGATGAGCAAAATGCGTGCTCTCTTTTACAACACAGCGCACAACAATTTAATGAACTTGCACATTATGATGAAACCCTGGCCAATGTAGCAGCATTACTGACAGAAGCAGCGGTTCAAGTTGAAGAAGCAAGCAGAGAAATACGCAATTATACTGAACAAGCTGACTTAGATCCTACTCGCTTAACGGAAGTAGAAAACAGACTCAGCGGCGCTATGGATTTAGCAAGAAAACACCATATAAAGCCACAAGAGCTCGTTGAGTTTCATCAAAATGTAACACAAGAACTAGACTCTATAAGCAGTAATAGTTCGCGCCTCGAACAGCTTGAAGGTGAAATTGCAGCAGCTCTTGAAGATTATCAAACGGCTAGTGAGGAATTAAGTGCTAGCCGTCATCAATATGCTAATACACTTAATGGCTTGATCAGCGAAAGTATGGCTAACTTATCCATGGAAAATGGCGTATTTGAAATAGCTCTTACAGCACATACCGATCGCTCTCCAAACAGCTTAGGTTTTGATAATGTATCGTTTTTAGTATCAACAAACCCAGGGCAACCATTACAACCTTTAGCAAAAGTAGCCTCTGGTGGTGAGTTATCACGTATTAGTTTGGCTATTCAGGTTATTATTGCCCAAAAAGTCACGACTCCTACGCTTATATTTGATGAAGTAGATGTCGGTATTTCTGGCCCAACAGCTGCTGCCGTTGGTAAACTACTGCGCCAATTAGGTAAATCGACACAAGTAATTTGTGTAACTCATTTACCGCAAGTGGCTAGTAGCGCTCATCAGCAATTTTTTGTTGCCAAAGAAATTGCAGACGGTGAAACGTTTACTCATATGCTGGCATTAAATAAAGATGGCAGGGTTAATGAAATTGCGCGTTTGCTGGGTGGTGATAACATTAGCAAAACAGCTAAAGCAAATGCAAAAGAGCTTATAAAAGCGCACGGATAAATTATACATTTATAGTGCGTTACCTTGATACGGTGAGGATACCTTGATGCAAACAACGGTCATTTATTTTGGCTTAGCAATTAACTGGCTACTACTTATAGTTAGTGTACTTTTAGCAATGTTTAGCAAGTTTAAACACACACAATTTAAACAAGGATTATATCGTTTTTTAAATGTGGCATTAATTGTACATATTGTTATTGCTGTTATGTTAGTTTTTAGCAGCACAGCTATTAGTGGCTTAATAACACTTAGTTTGTTGGTTATTGGCCTACAGCTTGTTTGTAACGTTATCTGCTATAAAAGTGTGAAACGTCGACAAGCCAGAGTGAAACCGAGCCTTGATCACTTCTCGATGGATTAACTAACATAGCGTTTAAAAATGCCCGCAACCTGTGTATTGTGGGCATTTTTATTTGTAAAACTGAGGGAATAAAAAAGCAAACCCGAAGGTTTGCTTTTGACTCCATTCTAACAAAAGAATTATTTACACTTTTAAATAATCCATAATGCCTTCTGCAGCATTACGCCCCTCAAATATAGCAGTAACCACTAAGTCTGAGCCACGAACAATATCGCCTCCAGCAAATATTTTAGGATTAGTGGTTTGATGTGTAAATTCACCTTGCTCAGGTGCATTAATACCGCCCCAGTGGTTAATTTCTACATCGTACTGTTCCAACCAGTCCATTTTATGAGGCTTAAAGCCAAATGCCATAATCACTTGTGTAGCTTCAATAATGTGCTCTGATCCGGGGACTTCTTCAGCACGACGACGGCCATTTTCATCTGCCTCACCAAGCTGAGTTTTTACCATTTTAACGCCTGCAACTGCGCCTTTATCATCAAGGACAATACCTTTAGGCTGAACGTTATAAGTAAAAATTACGCCCTCTTCTTTGGCATTCTTTACTTCGCGTTTTGAACCAGGCATGTTCTCTTCATCACGACGATAAGCACACGTTACTTTTAACGCGTTATGGCGAATGGAGGTACGCACACAGTCCATTGCTGTATCACCACCACCTAGTACCACTACTTTTTGGTTTGCCATATCAATGCAAGCTTGTTTAGACTCATCGTAACCCATAACACGATTAGTGTTACCAATTAAGAATGGCAGGGCATCATGCACCCCCGGTGCATCTTCGTTCTCAAGCCCTGCACGCATACTTTGATAAGTCCCCACTCCCAAAAATACAGCGTCATACTCATTAAGAATTTCATCCATGCTAATGTCTTTACCTACTTCGACATTAAGTTTAAATTCAACACCCATTTCGGTAAATATTTCGCGACGTTTTTGCATGACTTCTTTTTCTAATTTAAAAGAAGGAATACCAAAGGTTAACAGCCCACCAATTTCAGGGTGACGGTCAAATACCACAGGCTTTACGCCATTACGTACTAGAATATCAGCACAGCCTAACCCTGCTGGCCCAGCACCAATAATAGCCACTTTTTTATCAGTCCATGTCACATAAGACATGTCTGGCTTCCAGCCCATTTTGAACGCGGTATCGGTGATGTATTTTTCGATGTTACCGATTGTTACCGCTCCAAACTCTTCATCTAACGTACATGAGCCTTCGCATAAGCGGTCTTGTGGGCATACTCTTCCACACACCTCTGGCAAACTGTTAGTACGGTGCGAAAGCTCAGCGGCCTCTAAAATGCGCCCTGTACGGATCAGTTTTAACCATTGTGGAATATAGTTATGTACTGGACATTTCCACTCACAATAAGGGTTACCGCAATCAAGGCAGCGATCTGCCTGTGAATTAACTTGGTTTTCTGAAAAGGGTTCATAAATTTCTACGAACGATTTTTTACGCGACGAGATTGGTTTCTTGCGTGGGTCTACACGCTGCACGTCTATAAATTGATATACATTTTCGCTCATACTGCCCCCTTATTGCGCTTGAACACGTAGTTCGGCGCTACTGCGAGCGCGATGCCCGAGTAAACTTTTTACGTCACTTGATTTAGGTTTTACTAATTTGAACATCGGTAAATAAAGTTCAAAGTTAGCTAAAATAGTTTCTGCTCTGCATGAGCCTGTTAGCTCTAAATGGTCAGCAATTAAGCCGCGTAAATGCTCTTGATGTGAACTCAAATCATCTAAAGTAACCACTTCAACCAACTCTGGGTTAATGCGTTTCTCAAAATCACCTCGTTCATCTAAAATATAAGCAAAACCACCGGTCATACCTGCACCAAAGTTAACTCCTACATTACCAAGTACACATACCACGCCACCGGTCATATATTCACAACCATTATCACCAACACCTTCAACAACAGCTTGCACACCCGAATTACGCACAGCAAAACGCTCACCAGCACATCCGGCTGCAAACAATTTACCGCCAGTCGCACCATATAAACAGGTATTACCTACGATGGTTGCTTTGTGACTTTCAAATGACGAACCCAGTGGTGGGCGAACGACTAGCTTACCGCCCGCCATCCCTTTACCAACGTAATCGTTAGCATCACCAACTAGAGTCATTTCAAGGCCGCCAGCATTCCATACCCCGAATGACTGGCCAGCTGTACCATGAAGTTCAATCACCACTGGATCTGCTGCCATACCTTGATTACCGTGCTTATCAGCAATATAACCAGAAAGCATTGCGCCAACCGATCTATCGGTATTACATATACGACTCACTAATGAAATGCCGCTTGAATTATCAATTGCCTCTTTTGCCTTGCCTAGCAAGCTCTCATTTAACTCACCTAAATAGTGCGAGCTATTTGGTGCACTGCAAAACAGTGTTTCACCCGTTGGGTTGTTCGGCTGAGCGATAACCGCTGATAAATCTATTTTTTGCTGTTTGGCTGTTTTGCCTTCAATGGCTTCGAGTAAATCTAAGCGACCAATCAAATCGGTTAGGTTTGCAACACCTAAACTTGCCATAATTTCACGCGCTTCTTGAGCTATAAACTTAAAGTAGTTCATCGCCATTTCTGGTAAGCCGTGATAATGCTTTTGGCGCAGTGTATCGTCTTGGGTTGCCACACCAGTAGCACAGTTATTTAAGTGACAAATTCGTAAGTATTTACAGCCTAACGCCACCATGGGTCCGGTACCAAAACCAAAACTTTCAGCGCCTAAAATGGCTGCTTTAATGATATCAAGCCCGGTTTTTAACCCCCCATCTGTTTGCAGGCGAATACGATGACGAAGGCCATTTTCGACAAGTGCTTGTTGCGTTTCTGCAAGGCCAAGCTCCCATGGGCTGCCAGCATATTTAACCGAGGTTAAGGGACTTGCACCTGTGCCACCATCGTAGCCTGAGATAGTAATTAAATCGGCATACGCTTTTGCAACACCGGTTGCAATTGTTCCTACGCCCGGTTCAGATACCAGTTTTACTGAAATCAGTGCATTCGGGTTTACTTGCTTTAAATCAAAAATAAGCTGAGCTAAATCTTCAATAGAGTAAATATCATGATGCGGTGGCGGTGAAATTAGTGTCACACCCGGTACCGAGTATCGAAGCTTGGCAATATAGGGCGTTACTTTTTCACCTGGTAACTGCCCGCCTTCGCCCGGCTTAGCGCCTTGAGCCACTTTTATTTGAATGACATCCGCACTGCGTAAATAATGAGGTGTTACACCAAATCGACCGGAGGCCACTTGTTTAATCCGTGAATTTTTTTCTGTACCGTAACGAAGTTTATCTTCGCCACCTTCGCCAGAATTTGAGCAACCACCTAAACGGTTCATAGCAATGGCTAGTGCTTCATGCGCCTCTGGTGATAATGCACCAATACTCATCGCTGCAGAATCAAAACGTTTATAAAGCTCAGTGGCAGGCTCTACGTCATCAATACTTATACCCTTTTCAGGTAGTTTTAAAGCCAACATATCGCGCAAAGTCGCCACTGGGCGGTGATTAACTAGCTTTGCGTATTCGTTGTAATCACTATACTGGCCGCTTCGTACTGCTTTTTGTAGCGTTTGAATCACATCAGGGTTGTAAGCATGATACTCGCCGCCGTGAACGTATTTAAATAAACCGCCATGGCTTAATAATTTACGTTTACTAAGCGCCAGTTTATGCAAGCTTTGCTGATCGTCATCGAAGTCGCTAAAACACGCCCCTTTTATGCGACTTGCAACGCCCTTAAAACACATCTCAACAATCGCGTCAGATAGACCAACCGCTTCAAACAACATTGAACAACGATATGAAGCCACGGTGCTAATACCCATTTTCGACATGATTTTGTACAAGCCTTTATTAATTGCTTGACGATAAGCCAGTGTCACTTCGCAGTATGACTTATTAATTACCTTACTATCGCTCATGGCCACAAGTGACTCATACGCTAAATACGGGTAGATTGCGGTTGCACCAAAGCCAAGTAGAACCGCAAATTGATGCGCGTCACGAACGCTGCCGGTTTCAATAATGATGTTAGACTCACAGCGTAAGTTATTATCTACCAAGCGTTTTTGTACCGCACCCACCGCCATAGCTGCAGGAATAGGTAATTGATTGTCATCAAAGTTACGATCCGTTAATACCAGCATAATGCAGCCTGATGCTGCTTTTTCTTGCGCTTCATCACAAACACGCTTAACGGCGTTTTCAAGTCCTTCTTCTACGGTGTAAGTAATGTCAATTTTACAGTAACTGTAGTGTGCTTCATCGGCATTGAGTAGCTGCTGCATGTCAGCATACATTAAAATAGGGGTATCAAATTGCAGGCGTTTAGCATGCCCTGTCGTTTCATTAAATACGTTTTGTTCACTGCCAATACACGTTGCCAACGACATTACATGGTTTTCACGTAACGGATCAATTGGCGGATTAGTCACTTGGGCAAACTTCTGGCGGAAATAATCGTAAAGTGAACGATGCCCTTCGCTTAGGACGGCAAACGGCGTATCGTCACCCATTGAACCGGTAGCTTCTTGACCATTTTCACCCATAACACGAATAACACTGTCTAGCTCTTCATTAGTATAGCCAAACATCTTTTGGTATTTGGCTAGAGTTGCATCATCGAATGAGCGATTACCTGCATCTTGCTCAGTCAGTGCTTCAAAAGGTGTTAAGCGCTTAACGTTTTCTTCTAACCACGATTTATAAGGGTGGCGTGATTTTAAATCTTGGTCAATTTCATCTGAATGCCAAATTTTTCCGAGTTTGGTATCAATAACGAGTAGCTCGCCTGGGCCAACACGTCCTTTTTCTACCACCTCATCAGCGGTGTAATCCCAAATCCCCACCTCAGAAGCTAAAGTAATAAAGCCATCTTGAGTAATAATATAACGCGCAGGGCGCAGACCATTACGGTCTAGGTTACAGGCTGCAAAGCGCCCATCAGACATAACGATGCCTGCAGGGCCATCCCACGGTTCCATATGCATAGAGTTAAAATCATAGAACGCACGTAAGTCGTCATCCATAGCACGGTTTTTTTGCCATGCTGGCGGCACTAGCATGCGCATCGCACGGAATAAATCCATACCACCAGCTAAAAACAGCTCTAGCATATTATCGAGGCTAGATGAGTCAGACCCTGTTTCATTAACAAACGGCGCTGCACTTTGTAAATCAGGAATAAGCGGCGAAGCAAATTTATAAGAGCGTGCACGGGCCCACTGGCGGTTACCTTCAATAGTATTAATTTCACCATTGTGCGCTAAATAACGAAATGGTTGCGCTAAAGGCCAGCGAGGCTGTGTGTTTGTAGAGAAGCGTTGATGAAAAACACAAATAGCACTGGTCATGCGAATATCAGCAAGATCGAGATAAAAATTTGGCAAGTCAGCAGGCATCATTAAGCCTTTATAGATGGTGACTAGCCCAGATAAGCTCGCAATATAAAATGATTCATCGTCCATTAGACGCTTTTCTGCACGACGACGTGCAACATACAAGCGGCGTTCTAAATCTTTAGAACGCCAACCTTCTGGCGCACTAATAAAAATTTGTTCAAAACCTGGCAATTGTTTTAGAGCAATAGGTCCTAACATTGATGGATCAGTTGGAACCACACGCCAGCCCAAAATATTTAGCGTTTCTTTTTCTAGTTCTTCGCTTAAAACATCTTTGGCTGCTTGTGCTAGTACCGGATCAGCATTGAGGAAGATCATCCCAACGGCGTAATTTTTACCTAAATGCCAATTATTCTCGGCAGCAATAGCCCGAAAGAAGCTGTCTGGTTTTTGTAATAACAAGCCACAACCATCACCCGTTTTACCATCAGCAGAAATACCACCGCGGTGCTGCATGCGATCTAAACCGGTGATCGCCGTACGAATGAGTCGGTGACTCGCTTGGTTATTAACTTGGGCTATTAAGCCAAAGCCACAATTATCTTTTTCTAGTTTTGAGTCATATAACATGGACCCCTCCCCTTGCTGCGCTGTTAACGTTGATGAACGGCTCGACGATTTGCTAACAGACGAACAAAATTAGCGTTATTCCACCCTTGAGTCAATATTTTTATGAATACATATTCATTATATTGAATATATTTCAACTTAATTAAAAATCATAAAATAATGCCAACCATTAACATTTGCATGGATATCTAATCGAAAAATAGATTGGCACCGGTATTATTTTTAAAAACTTGTAAACAAAAAGCGCGCACGAATAGCAGTTTACGTAAACGTAAGGTGAGCTGAAAATGAATAACTATTCATTAGGTGCTATTTCCTCTTTTGTGCTGTATTAGTAATTCATCTGAACACGACATTTAATTACAGCGGCTTCTATTAGCGCATAGTTTATTCAATAGATTTAAACGCTCCCCTCATGTTATGCATTAATTAACAACTTGCTTTACGTTGAGGTAACCTCATCCCATAGACAAATCAAAAAAGTGCCCGCAGCGGACACTTTTTATGTCCGCGGACATGTAAAACAAAAAGGGTAAAGTTAAAAGTCAAATAAATTCAATAAGATAAAAAATGGCATGCTATTCGAATACAGCATAACTATATAAATTTTGAGGATGTTCGAATGTTTACTATTGGCTTATTTTTAATTTCACCAATTATTCTGTTTATTGCCTCGCTAATGATTACTGTGTTTGAAAAACACTAAGAGAATGAATAATGATTAAAGACACTAGCGGGCAAGACACGCAAATCTCACGACCTATAAATTTTAAAAAATACATCAGGCTGTTTATATTTATTGTGGGCCTAGTTGCTCTATGTGTATATGCACTATTAAATGCTGATCAAGAAGGTACTATCTCGGTTGATAGAGTAAGCCTACAAATAGCCACGGTGGTGCGCCAATCGCTAATACGCGATGTTGCAGCCAGCGGTAAAATTGTCGCCGCCAGAGCACCAAAAGTTTACAGCCCTGAACGAGGCTTTGTTTCATTGAAGGTTAATGCTGGTGACTCAGTAAAACTGCATGATGTAATAGCCATGGTTGATAGTCCTGAGCTCACAAACGAATTAAAGCAGCAACAGTCTGTTTTAGCTCGTCTTGAGGGCGAGCTACAACGTAAACACCTTGAGGCACGCCGCCAATCATTAAGCTTAAATAAAGCACTTGATCTAGCACAAGTAGAGTTAAACGCTGCCGATAGAGAAAATCGCAGAGCGGCCTTATCAATGCAAAAAAATGTGATCAGTCAAATTGATCACGAAAAAGCCATTGATGAGCTTGCCCGTGCAAAACTCTCTTATAAACATGCAGAGCAAGAAGTTGAATTGTCCAAAGATACACTTACTTTTGAACTACAGGCCGCTAAACGAGACGTCACTCGTCAACAACTGATTGTCGATGATCTACTTCGTAAAGTTAATAACTTAACAATTAAAGCCACAGTGTCAGGGATTGTAGGTAACTTACTAGTTCAACAAAGAGAAGCGGTAACACAAAGCCAACCATTAATGACTTTAGTTGATTTGAGCAATTTTGAAGCAGAACTACAAGTCCCTGAAAGTTATGCAAATGAGCTTGGTTTAGGTATGGACGTAGAGATAACAATGGGCGCTAGCAAAGTGATGGGCACCCTCTCTGCCATTTCACCAGAAGTAAATAATAGAGAAGTTACAACACGTGTACGTTTTGACAAAGACATGACGGGTATCAGACAAAACCAACGATTAACAGCACGTATTTTATTAGAAAATCGTGACGATGTTTTACAAGTTAAGCGTGGGGCATTTTTACAACAAGGCGGTACACAGGTTTATAAAATTACCGGTGATACAGCTCAGCTAATTGATATTTCAATTGGTGCAACCAGCATTAATGCGGTTGAGTTAATCTCAGGGGTTCAAGCTGGCGATGAATTGATTATCTCAAGCTATAACAGTTTCAAACACACACACACATTATTACTTCGCTAACAATCGCGTAGAACCAAACAACAAAAGGAAAAAGCATGTTAAAGATGAATAATATAAGTAAAGTATATCAAACAGAAATGGTTCAAACCCATGCATTACGTGATTTTAATCTACACGTTGATGAAGGCGAATTTATTGCTGTTACAGGCCCTAGCGGATCAGGAAAAACGACCTTTTTAAATATAGCTGGAATGTTAGAACCCTTCTCTGCAGGTGAATATTTACTTGATGGAATTGATGTAGGTAAGTTAAACGATAACCAGCGCGCAGATTGTCGAAATCAAAAAATAGGCTTTATCTTCCAAGGGTTCAATTTAATACCTGACTTAAACTTATATGAAAATATTGAAGTACCGCTACGTTATAGAGGTATTAAAGCCGCAGAGCGTAAACGTCGCATTGAAAAATGTTTAGAACAAGTTGGTCTTGCCTCTCGGGCAAAACATTTGCCACAGCAACTCTCTGGCGGACAGCAACAACGAGTAGCCATAGCACGCGCGCTTGCTGGCGAGCCACGATTTTTACTTGCCGATGAACCAACCGGTAATCTCGACAGCCTTATGGCTCGTCAAGTAATGGAGCTGCTTGAACAAATCAATCGCGATGGCGCGACCATCATTATGGTGACCCATGATCCTGAGCTTGCTCGCAGAGCGCCAAGAAACATTCAGGTGGTCGATGGACAACTTGCCGACTTTACGCTGTATCAAGGCGCACAAAACCTTAAAAATGTTGCAGGAGCGTAAGCCATGCTATTACATTACCTCGATTTAAGTTGGCGTAGCTTTAAGCGCACTCCTCTGGTGAGTTTCTTAATGGTGCTGGCGATTGCCATTGGGATTGGTGTAACCATGACCAGTTTAAGCGTTTATCATATGATGTCAGCAGATCCGATCCCGCATAAAAGCAGTCAATTGTATAACGTACAATTACAAACCATGGGTGAAGGTCACACGTGGTGGACGGGTGACGATATCCCCATGCAATTGACTTATCAAGATGCCGTAAATTTACATAATGCGCCTACTCCAGATAAAAAAGTGGCCATGATGCGCACTGGCTTCTCGGTGTATTTAGACTCAGATAAAGTTAAGCCGTTTACTGGTGAAGCACGCATGACCACACCCGATTTTTTTAGCATGTTTGATGTGCCATTTATTTATGGCGGTGTGTGGAGTGTACAACAAGAGCAATCTGCAGCCCCTGTTTTGGTGATTTCAAAAGAGCTGAACGATAAGTTGTTTGCGGGTGAAAACTCCATCGGCAAACTAGTCTATTTGGATGACGATAGCTACCAAATTGTCGGTGTTATTGATGACTGGCCCCTCAACCTTAAATATTACGATTTAAATAACGGCGCTTTTGATAAAATAGCAGACCTATTTTTACCCTTTAGTTTAATTAAAGCAAAAGAGCTCACCAGCTGGGGCAATAGCAATGGCTGGAAACATGAAAATATAAATACCTATGCCGATAGATTGCAATCGGAAATAGTGTGGATCCAATTTTGGGCTCAGCTTGATACACCAGAGCAAAAAACCGCTTACGGTGATTACCTCACCTCTTACATTGAAGAGCAAAAAAAACGTGGCCGCTTCACGCGAGAGAAACCTGAATATAGCCTACGTGATGTAAACCAATGGATGGAATACAACAATGTCGTTAGTGAAGATAACAAAATACTGGTTAGTTTAAGCTTTATGTTTTTAGCGGTGTGTTTAGCTAATATTTTAGGATTATTACTAGCAAAGTTTTTACGCCGTGCTCCAGAAGTCGGCGTGCGTCGAGCACTCGGGGCAAGTAAGCGACAAGTCTTTCTACAGCATTTAGTAGAAGTAGCCATGCTTGGTTTTATCGGCGGTTTGCTCGGTATTGTACTTGCACAAATTGGCCTGCTCGGGGTAAGGCAAAGTTACGAATATTACAAAAACATAGCCACGATGGATTTAGCCATGTTATTAAGTGCCCCAGTTATCGCAATAACTACTTGTATTATTGCTGGGCTTTACCCTGCTTGGCTAGTGTGTAAAACCAACCCTGCCATTTACTTAAAGAGCCAATAAGGAGCTAATCATGTTAGAAATAAAACCAATATTTCATGCCCTTTGCCGCTCAAAGGTTGGAGCGATACTTTTACTTATTCAAATTGCGATTACAACGGCTATTGTTAGTAATGCGGCGTTTATCATTCAAGATAGAATCGCTTTTTTAAACCAAGAAACCGGCTACCCAGAGCAAGACTTGTTTAAGTTCAATGTGATGACCTTTGGGAAAGATGTTGATGCTAGCCAGCAGTTTGAATTGGACGAAGCCATGTTAAGAGCCCTACCAGGGGTTGAGAGTGCAGCGCAAAGTAGCAGTATTCCGTTATCTGGTAGTGGCAGCGCTTCCGGCTTTAATTTAAAACCTGCACCACAAGAAAGCAAAAATGTGCGCACTGCTTACTTTTTTATTGATGAGCACGGCCTAGACACATATGGCGTAAAATTGATTGCCGGGCGTAATTTTAGTGAAGATGAAGTACTCATTACAAATTCACCAACAGATAGAACAACCAATGTCACAGTCGTTACCGGGGCGTTAGCCAATGAGCTTTTCCCTAAGGGAGATGGCCTAGGAAAAACCATTTATTTTGGTGACTTACCCCTACAAATTATTGGGATCACAGCGCCAATGAAAGGCCCTTGGCTAAAAGATAGTCACCCCAATAATGTTGCGCTTATTCCGTATATTCAAGGCAAAACTTACGCACAATTTGCTGTAAGAACAAAGCCAGGACAACGCGCAGCTGTAATGAAACAAATCGAAAATGCGATGCTAAATAATTATAGCAAGCGGGTGATCAACAATATTAAAGGCCTTGATGAACTTAAAGATCAATATATGGCTGCAGATAAACTTATGATGCGTATGTTAATTGTGCTCATAACCATACTGGTATTGGTAACCGCACTGGGCATTTTTGGTTTGACGCTATTTAATATAAACAAACGTACCAAGCAAATTGGAACCCGTCGTGCTTTAGGCGCTCGTAAATCTGCAATTGTTAATTATTTTTTAGTTGAAAATGCGCTGATTTGTATTGCTGGCTTATTTTTAGGTGCTATTTCAGCACTTTTACTCGGTCAGTTATTAATGCAACATTTTTCAATAGCGGCATTACCATCAAGTTATATTGCTGTCACGGCAGTCATGGTGTTTACAATGAGTCTTTTGGCTGTATTTGGCCCAGCTAAACGCGCGGCAAATATTTCGCCGAGTATCGCCACTAGAACCATATAGCACAGCTCCCAACCTATGCTACACTGGCTAAACGCGGTGTAGCATTTTCAATATTTAAATAATAATAAACAGCGATTAAATTAACATGGAAAAAATACTTATCGTTGATGATAATCCTGCAATTTTAGATGCTCTGTCATTATTGCTAGAGATTCACGACTATAAAGTGGTTACTGCAAATAGCCCATTTGAAGCTATTCAAATTGTGCAATACCAGCGTATTGCACTTGTACTTCAAGATATGAACTTTAGTAACGACACAACTTCAGGAGAAGAGGGAAAGTTACTCTTTTATCAACTTAGAGAGCTAAATCCCCATCTGCCCATTATTCTGATCACTGCATGGACTGAGCTTGAAACAGCCGTTGAACTTGTCAAAGCCGGTGCGGCTGATTATTTACCAAAACCATGGGATGATGCCAAACTTCTTACCTGTGTTAATAACCTAATTGAACTAGGAAAGACCAAAAAACAAAATCAAACCTTATTGCGCCACCAGCAAGAGCGGGATGCATCTATAGAAAATGCTAATTTAGTAGGTTTAATTTATCGCAGTACGGCCATGGAGCAATTAGTTAAAATGGCATTACAAGTCGCCAAATCTGATGTCTCTGTATTAATAACAGGCCCAAATGGCAGTGGTAAAGAGCGCATAGCACAAATTATTCAAGCAAACTCACCTCGCCAAAATGCTGCGTTTATTACGGTCAATGCAGGTGCCCTTCCCCATCAACTAATAGAAGCAGAATTATTTGGTGCAGAAGCAGGTGCTTTTACAGGGATCACAAAACAAAGGATTGGTCGATTTGAAGCGGCTGATGGTGGCACATTATTTTTAGATGAAATAGGTAATCTCCCTTTATCAGGACAAATGAAGCTCCTACGGATTTTACAAACGGGAGAATTCGAGCGCTTAGGTTCAACCCAGACCCGAAAAGTTAATGTCCGTGTAATATCAGCGACCAATGAAAACCTAACAGATGCAATCAGCAAAGGGCTGTTTAGAGAAGACTTATATTACCGCTTAAATGTAATTGAACTTAACCTGCCAAGTCTTAATCAGCGACCGGATGACATACTTCCTCTTATTCATCATTTTTTAGTAGAACGTGAGCTGGACTTACAATGCGAAAACCTACTTTTAGCCCATTCATGGCCCGGTAATGTTCGTGAACTTGAAAATGCATGTAAACGTGTCAGTGTGCTCAAACCCAGCGGTGAGATAAGCATCGACGACTTTGGTTTAACTCCTATTACGCCTCAAACACACACTCAAAAAGTAGAGCCTAACAAACAACAAATTGAGGATGCCATGCGTTTACATAAAGGGGTGATTGCCAAAGTAGCACGTGAGTTTGGCCTCAGCCGACAAGCACTCTACCGTCGTCTTGATAAGTTTGAGATTGCCTACTGATGAAAGAATCAATATACCGCTTCTCTTTAACTTCTAAAGTGATTTTAGTATGTGTATTTTCCTCTGTGATCCCTGTTTTTATCTGTTGTTGGCTGCTGGGTGTTGACGCTATAAAAACAACAGTAAGTGTCATTTTCACAGCCGCGCTAAGTAGCTTATTGGCTCATCGACTCAGCGGTAAACTGGTCCAAGGTATTACTTCATTAGAAACTGGCTTATTAAATTTTAAAGATGGGGAACTATCGACTTTACTGGCCTATAACCATAATGATGAATTAGGTCATTTGTGCCAGCTTTACAACAAAACTGCAAAGCAATTAAGACAAGAAAAACAATGGGTTTACCAACGAGAGTTGATGCTTGATAAGGTATTACAAAACGCCCCTCAAGCTGTATTATTGGTAAATGACAATGATTTTATTGTTTATAGTAACCATAGTGCGAGAGATTTTTTTAATGCAAGTACAGCCCTAGAAGGCGAAAAAATATCACCATTATTGTCTAAAGCCCCACAGCAAATAATTAATGCCGTTAATAAAGGCGTAGATGGTTTATTTATTCTCGATAAAGCAGAACAAGAACCGCAAACATGGCATCTTTCAATGGGTCGCTTATTGCTTAACAACCAACACCACAGGTTGTTTGTATTTAAACAATTGACCCGCGAATTGAGCCGCCAAGAAGTTGAAGTTTGGAAAAAGGTTATTAGGATCATTAGCCATGAACTCAATAACTCACTAGGTCCTATGTCATCCATGTTACATAGTGCACAGCTGTTAACGCAAAAAGTGGATGAACCTCGTTTACAACGCGTTTTCACTACCATTGAAGAGCGAATAAAGCATTTAAACGAGTTCGTTCAAGGCTATGGAAAGTTTGCTAAACTACCACCACCTAAAATAACAACGGTTGATTGGCATTCATTACTCGATCAATTACAAAGCCAATGGCAATTTAATTTCGACCTTCAAAAAGATATCATCACACGAGCCGATCAAACCCAAATAGAACAATTGCTCATTAACCTGTTGAAAAACGCACATGAATCAGAGTCGCTAGCAGAGCATATTAGTTTAAAAATAACACAAGATAACCTCGGCACTCATATTAATGTGAGCGATCAAGGAAAAGGCATGAGTGAAACGGTTATGGCCAGTGCTCTCATTCCTTTTTATTCTACCAAGGCAGCTGGAAGTGGATTAGGGTTGGCACTGTGTCGAGAAATTGTTGAAGCCCATCATGGGCAAATTAGCCTGCATAATCGTGAAATCGGCGGGATCAGTGTTTTTGTAAGTTTACCCTGATAACTGCTTATTTAAGAATGAAAACTTGCTCAATTTAGGGACGATTCAATCGCGCTCTGAAGTTTGCGGCTTTGTAAGCTACGTAAAAACGAGTAAAGCTGCCTTCTCACTCCTTACTTTTAGCGTATAAGCAACAAGAGTAAATAATTTATAGACATAAAAAAAGCTGCAAATTGCAGCTTTTTTTTACCTAAACGCTTATTCAGCGTCTGCAGGTTTATGCTTTGCAGCTGTTTCTGCGATCAGTGGTTGTAATTCACCACGTTGAAACATTTCAATGATAATGTCACAGCCACCAATTAACTCACCTTCAACCCAAAGTTGTGGGAAAGTAGGCCAGTTAGCATACGCAGGAAGCTCTGCACGAATGTCTGGATTAAGTAAAATATCTACATAAGCAAACGGTTCACCACACGACATTAACGCTTGTGATGCTTGTGAAGAAAAACCACAATTAGGCAGTTTTGGTGATCCTTTCATGTATAAGATGATTGGGTTTTCAGCAATTTGCTGTTTAATTTTATCGATGGTTTCCATTTACAACCTCAAAATGACGATAGCGAACACATTAGGCCTTGAAAAAGTTTCACTGTGGCCTCAGATATATAGATTAAAATAGGCAATTAAAGCCTCAATCTTAAATAGCTTTAGCAAGAGCATTGCTGTTTGCTAAAACTTGAGTAAAATACTCAACAATTATAGTAACACTATATTCCTGTTTGGTATAGATAAGTGCCCTGTTTGCGCAGGCATTACGTATTACTAAATAGACTATCAACCAAAAGAAGATGGAGATAAAAAATGGCATTTGAACTACCGTCACTACCGTATGCAATTGATGCACTTGAGCCACATATTTCACAAGAAACGCTAGAGTTTCACCATGGTAAACACCACAACACTTATGTGACTAAACTTAACGGTTTAATCCCAGGCACTGAGTTTGAAGGTAAGTCACTTGAAGAAATCGTATGTTCTTCAGAAGGCGGTGTATTTAATAACGCTGCTCAAATCTGGAACCACACTTTCTACTGGAACAGCCTATCTCCAAATGGCGGTGGCGCTCCAACAGGTGCAATTGCTGATGCAATTAACGCCAAATGGGGCTCATTTGACGCATTTAAAGACGCGTTAAATGATAAAGCAGTAAATAACTTTGGTTCAAGCTGGACTTGGTTAGTTAAACTGGCTGATGGTTCACTAGACATCGTTAATACATCTAACGCTGCTACACCACTAACAGATGCAGGTGTTACTCCAATCCTAACAGTGGATTTATGGGAACACGCATACTACATTGATTACCGTAACGTGCGTCCAGATTACCTTAAAGGTTTCTGGTCACTAGTTAACTGGGAATTCGCGAACGCTAACTTCGCATAATTAGTTTAATACTAGTTTTAAAAAGACGCTTAGGCGTCTTTTTTTATGCCTACAATTTGCATTAATTGCGTTTATACGTAGGTTGTTTTATAAAAGCGCATCTTGATCATTTTTCATATAAATTTTTAATTTTATTGCACAAAAAATGAAATTCGTGACTAGACTTTAGATAGTGAATACATCTTCAAAGTAGGTTTCGGAGGTCATTATGACTATTTTTGATCACTACCAAGCACGTTATGAATCAACACAAGAAGAAGAGTACAGTGTTGCTGAATTCCTCGAAATTTGTAAAACCGATAAGTCTGCTTATGCCAGTGCACCTGAAAGGTTACTGATGGCCATTGGCGAGCCTAAAATGGTAGATACTGCTACCGATACTCGCCTAAGTCGCTTATTTTCAAATCGTGTTGTTGCACGTTACCCAGCATTTGCTGACTTTTATGGCATGGAAGACGCTATTGAACAAATTGTGTCTTATCTAAAACATGCAGCACAAGGCTTAGAGGAGTGTAAACAAGTACTTTATTTACTCGGCCCTGTGGGTGGTGGTAAGTCATCAATTGCCGAAAAATTAAAGTATTTAATGCAACAAGTGCCTATCTACTCCATTAAAGGCTCACCTGTTAATGACCATCCGCTGGCATTATTTGACCCCATTGAAGATGCAAACCTGCTCGAAAAAGAATATGGAATTAAGTCACGCTACCTTAAAACAGTGATGTCGCCATGGGCCGCAAAACGCTTACAAGAATTTAATGGTGATATTAGCCAATTTAGAGTGGTTAAACGCTTCCCATCAATTTTAAATCAAGTAGCGATTGCTAAAACAGAGCCCGGCGATGAAAACAACCAAGATATTTCGGCTCTTGTAGGTAAAGTAGATATCCGCCAGCTTGAACACTTTGCGCAAAATGATCCTGATGCGTACGCTTATTCAGGCGCATTATGTTTAGCTAACCAAGGCTTAATGGAGTTTGTGGAAATGTTCAAAGCACCGATAAAAGTGCTACACCCGCTTTTAACAGCCACACAAGAAGGCAACTATAACGGCACAGAAGGCATAAGCGCCCTGCCATTTAACGGCATGATACTCGCCCACTCCAACGAGTCAGAATGGCAAACCTTTAAAAACAATAAAAACAACGAAGCTTTTTTAGACCGTGTTTATATTGTTAAAGTCCCATATTGCTTAAGAGTGACCGAGGAGATTAAAATTTACGATAAGCTGATTGAACACAGTGAGCTTTATAATGCTCCATGTGCGCCAGGAACACTTAAAATTTTAGCTCAATTTACCACTCTCTCGCGCTTAAAAGAGCCAGAAAACTCTAGCATTTACTCTAAAATGCGGGTCTACGATGGTGAAACACTCAAAGATACCGATCCAAAAGCTAAGTCATACCAAGAATATCGTGATTACGCTGGTGTCGATGAGGGCATGAACGGTCTTTCAACTCGTTTTGCGTTTAAAATTTTATCTCGCGTATTCAACTTTGATACCACCGAAGTGGCCGCCAACCCAGTACATTTGTTTTATGTACTTGAGCAACAAATTGAACGAGAACAATTTAGTGCCGAGGTTGAAGAGCGTTATTTAAGTTTTTTAAAAGGCTATTTAATTCCACAATATGTTGAGTTTATAGGTAAAGAGCTACAAACCGCCTATCTAGAATCGTACTCGGAATACGGACAAAATATTTTTGACCGCTACGTTATTTATGCTGATTTTTGGATTCAAGATCAAGAATATCGCGACCCTGATACAGGGCAATTGTTTGACCGTGATGCGCTTAATGCTGAGCTAGAAAAAATTGAGAAACCGGCAGGTATTTCAAATCCTAAAGATTTCAGAAATGAAATTGTTAACTTTGTACTACGTGCTCGCGCTCACAATAATGGCAAGAATCCGCTATGGACGAGTTATGAGAAACTACGCACTGTTATTGAGAAAAAAATGTTCTCAAACACCGAAGACTTACTCCCTGTCATTTCATTCAATGCTAAAACATCGGCTGAGGATCAGCAAAAGCATGAGGACTTTGTTAACCGTATGGTTGAAAAAGGCTACACGCAAAAACAAGTGCGTTTGCTATCTGAGTGGTATTTACGGGTTAGAAAATCGCAATAACCTTCATAATTGCAGTTTTTAGGAGGTCATTATGGCGCATTTTATCGACAGGCGTTTAAATGGCAAAAACAAAAGCACAGTTAACCGCCAGCGTTTTATTAGGCGTTATAAAAAGCAGATAAAAGAAGCGGTGTCTGATGCGATAAATAAACGCAGCGTCACCGACTCTAGCTCTGGAGAGAGTATATCTATTCCACAGCGTGATATTAGTGAACCTACTTTTCATCAAGGTAGAGGCGGTAATAGAGAGCAAATACATCCAGGGAACGATCAGTTCTCTACTGGTGATAAAATTGAGCGACCTAAAGGTGGACAAGGCGGTGGCGCGGGCGAAGGTGAAGCGAGTGATTCTGGCGAAGGCCAAGATGATTTTGTTTTCTCAATTTCTAAAGATGAATATCTTGATTTGTTATTTGAAGATTTAGAACTCCCTAATTTACAAGAAAACCAGCTCGATAAGCTCGTACAAATGAAAACCCATCGCGCTGGGTTTTGCAGCGACGGTATGCCCAGTAATATTGACGTAGTGCGCTCATTACAAGGCTCTTTAGCTCGTAGAATTGCAATGACCGCAGGAAAAAAGCGACGCCTTAGTGAACTTGAGGGGCAATTAGCACTACTGCTTGAACAACCACACTGCGACAAAGCCGCTGTGACATTGTTGCAACAAGAAATCGACATTCTAAAGCAGCAAATTAAATCGGTACCCTTTATTGATAACTACGATTTGCGTTTTCGTAACTACAATAAACAACCACACCCAACCAGCAAAGCAGTAATGTTTTGTATTATGGATGTATCCGGTTCAATGGATCAAGCCACCAAAGACATGGCAAAACGCTTTTATATTTTGCTTTATCAGTTTTTAACTCGCAGCTATAAAGACATTGAGGTTGTGTATATTCGTCATCATACTCAAGCTAAAGAAGTTGATGAACAAGAGTTTTTTTACTCCCAAGAAACGGGCGGTACTATCGTTTCAAGTGCGCTTAAGCTGATGAATGAAATAATAGCAGAGCGCTATAATGCTGATGAATGGAATATATACGCAGCACAAGCCTCTGATGGTGATAACTGGGCAGATGATACCCCGCAATGTGGGCATATTTTACGTAACAAACTGTTAAGCGCAGTGCGATATTTTGCCTATATAGAAATTACTACCCGCGCCCACCAAAGTTTATGGCGCGAGTACCAAAGCATAAGCCAAACTCACAGTAATTTTGCCATCCAACATATTCAAGGTGTTGAAGACATTTACCCTATATTTAGGGAGCTATTTAAAAAAGGCCGTCAACAGCAAGGGGCTGCATAGCCAAAGCGAGGTAGCAATATGAATAACGAGCGAATCAGTGATGGGCCCGATTGGACCTTTGAGTTACTTCAGCAATATCAAGATGAAATTGCACGTGTTGCTGAGCATTATAAACTAGACACATACCCTAACCAAATTGAAGTGATCACTGCTGAGCAAATGATGGATGCTTACTCCAGTGTAGGCATGCCTATTGGCTATACTCACTGGTCTTACGGTAAAAAGTTTATCCAAACAGAACAAAATTATAAACGAGGTCAAATGGGCCTTGCATATGAAATTGTGATTAACTCCAATCCATGTATAGCTTATTTAATGGAAGAAAATACGCTGCCGATGCAGGCATTGGTTATGGCACATGCGTGTTACGGGCATAACTCTTTTTTTAAGGGGAATTATTTATTTAAAACATGGACTGATGCCGGTTCTATAATTGACTATTTATTGTTTGCTAAAAACTATATTAGCCGCTGTGAAGAGAAATACGGTATTTCTGAAGTAGAAAGCATACTCGACTCTTGCCATGCGTTAATGAGTTATGGTGTTGACAGGTATAAACGTCCGCAGCGTATTTCGTTATTTGAAGAACAAAAACGCCAGCAAGAACGGGCTGAGTACTTACAATCACAAGTTAATGAACTATGGCGTACCATTCCCTCTCAGCAGCAAGAATCAAAAAAAAGTGAGCGCCACTTTCCGCAAGAGCCACAGGAAAACATTCTGTATTTTATTGAAAAAAATGCTCCTTTACTTGAGCCATGGCAACGAGAAATCGTACGTATTGTGCGAAAAATATCGCAGTACTTTTATCCGCAAAAACAAACACAGGTTATGAATGAAGGTTGGGCCACTTTTTGGCACTACACTATTTTGAACCACTTATATGATGAGGGAAAACTAACCGACTCATTTATGTTAGAGTTTTTACAAAGCCATACAAATGTTGTATATCAACCCCCTTATAATAGCGATTATTACTCAGGTATTAACCCCTATGCGCTGGGTTTTAATATGATGGTAGATATACGCCGAATTTGTGAAAACCCGACAGAAGAAGATAAACGCTGGTTTCCTGAACATGCTGGTAGTGACTGGCTTGAAACTCTTCACTTTGCAATGCAAAACTTTAAAGATGAAAGTTTTATTAGCCAATTTTTATCGCCAAAACTGATCAGAGACTTTAAATTGTTCACTATAGTAGACCATGCTAACAACCCACATTTAGAAATAGGCGCTATTCATGACGATAATGGCTACAAAGCGGTTAGAGAGGCACTTTCTGCACAATATAACCTTAGTAATCATGAACCTAACATACAAGTTTACGATGTAGACTTGCGTGGAGATCGCTCATTAACCCTGCGATATATCCCTCACAACGCCATTCCACTGGCCAACTCCCATGAGGAGGTATTAAAACACCTTTACAGACTATGGGGCTTTAAGGTAAAACTTGAACAGGAGTCAAATTCTGGTGATATTTCAACCATTGGTCAATGCCCAAGCGATGACTCACGCCATACAACAGAGTAAAAATATGCAGAGCGAACCGATTGTGAGTTTTATGCAGGTTATACTGTCTATATTTCTCCAATATTAAGAGATTTAGGCTTGGTTTTTTCTGAGGAACAACTCGTTAATGCGTTTGAGAAACGACCACAATCGCAGCAGGCCCTTATAACTGATAATAACTTACGCGATAAGCTTCATATTAAAGCGGGATTACCCGAGCAGGTGTTCTCAAGCTTAGCGGCTAAGCTTCATATTAAAGCGGGATTACCCGAGCAGGTGTTCTCAAGCTTAGCGGCTAAGCTTAATGCTGATTTAGTGATTATAGGCTCTGTAGGAAATGTAGGGATTAAAGCTAAGCTCATTGGTAATACTGCAGAAAAAATAATGCGTTTACTCAAAACTTAATTACTTATTTTACCTCCCAATTAAAAAATGATGCTTACGCATCATTTTTTATATCAGCATATACCGACACTTTATTTCGACCGGTTTCTTTTGAATGGTAAAGTGCTTTATCGGCAGCTTCAATCCAACGCTCATGATCTTTAAATTCGTTGTCAAAGCAGGCAATACCCACACTAATGGCCATATGCATAGTGTGCTCTTTGTATTTCGCTGGTGAGGTTTCGATTAATTGACGCAAGCGTTCAGCAAATACGATAGCCCCTTGTTTATCGGTATCTAATAAAGTAACAACAAACTCTTCACCGCCGTATCGCCCAGCAATATCAGTTTCACGCAATGCAGTTTTAAGTAAACTCGCTATATGACGAAGTGCTTCATCTCCCGCACTATGACCAAAGTCATCGTTTACCTTTTTAAAGTGATCGATATCAAAAATTAATAACGAGCAGCAACCTTCACTGCGCTTAGTACGTAAAAATTCTTGATGTAACAAATGCTCCCAATGTCCTCGGTTTGCAAGCTGGGTAAGGCTGTCAGTTTGGCTTACTTGCTCTAATTTTTTGTTTAACTCTTCAAGCTCTTTTTTGTTAACTGCAATATCCGTTACATCGTAGATAATAATACAAATATGCTCTACTTCCCCTCGTACATTCGTAAGTGGAATAAACGTGGCGTTTTGATACATATAATCCGCTTTACCTGTAATCGGTCGATAATTTTTAAAACGAAAAATATACGGCTGCTGTTCCCAAATAGTAAATGAGCGATTTTTTAATACAAACACTGACTCAGCTTTACTTCTAAACCATTTTTCATCTATGGCTGGAAATAGATCAAACAAGTCTTTATCTTTTACTGCACTCGGTAACAGCCCAGAATGGTTTTCCATAAAGCCATTCCAAACGCATACCTTGTAGTCTCTATCAAGCACCACAAGGCCTACATCAACAGTATTAAACATGTCCATTAACCAATGGATTTCATTTAAATCTAAATCAGCTGGCATAAATATTTAATCTTCCAGTAGATAGGCAACTTTATATTTCAAAGTTTTAAGTGAATCTTCAGTAAAGAGCAACATTAAATCACAACTAATATCATGATTTTCAATACCGTAACTAATTTCTATGGCAAGTGTCCGTTGCCAACGCGACTTATTAGACTGAACAAGCTCAGAAACATCACGGTGCTGGCCCAATACAATGGGGTGGCCTTGACTAAAGGTCATGTCGAGCTGCTTTGATAAGCCTGTTAATATAGCGCCAATTAAAATATTACTTACATCCATTAGCAACTCTAACTCAACCTTGTCGTTTAATTCACCTTCGTAATTCATTAGTGAAGCTATTTCTTTAAAACTAGAATCATTTAAAAGTAATAACGCCTCACCAGATACCCCGCCGCCAATAAAACCTTGGCAAATACCCGACGTAGTGTCATTGGTATCAACAGAGCTTAGCGCCATATTAAGCTCACTGACTTCTAAAACATTAACATTAGGAATGGGTAGCTTAACAAATACATTAAGCAGTCGTGCAAGTAGATCCCCTGCTTGGCCCATAGCAACATTAGTCAGCTCTTGGTATATATCACGAACATCAGGGTCAACTTGTTCACCTAAAGTGTGGGACAAACGTTCACGCAGTGCTCTATCTCTTATGCCATGGTGCTCTATAATGGCAGCGAGCTTTTCAGGGGAACATGGTTTTTGAATAAAGTCTATGGCGCCAAGTTCAAGTACACGTTGATGTGCGCTTGGTTGAATATCGCCCGATACCACCACAGTGAGCACGTCTAGTCCCTGATCTTTCATTGCTGCCAACACACCATAGCCGTCCATCTCTGGCATATTTAAATCAAGGAAAAGAATTTCAGGTTGGGCTTTGCTTATTTGTTTTATGCAGTCTACACCGTCACATGCAAATTCAATTTTAATATCCCAATCATCGGGTAAGGAACGAGCCAACTGGCGTCGTGCTAATTTTGAATCATCACATATTAAAACCGATGTTGACATACAATCTCACTATTTTAAAACTGGGTGTAATTTTAAGCGTGTAGAACAAGCCACGGATACATAAAAAATAATACCTATTTCTTATACATACATAGTAATCAATGTATTACTTATTTTCAATTTTAGGCAAAAATAAAGCTGTGGATTTTTCTGCTTGGTTACTTATCTACATTATAATACACTCACAACTATTGCGTTAATTTAAAAGGAAAAAACTCCATGCGTCGTACATTAGCTTTTGCATTAAGCCTATTTTGCTGTGCCAGTTTTGCCGCAGATTTACCCGAAAACACACTCGATGCAGGAAAAGTAACTGCACAAGGTAAGCCAGTTACCTTATTAGGGAAAGGCCTTAAAGTTGGTGAAGATGCCCCTAACTTTAAAGTAGTTAATGACAGTTTCACTGCTGTTACGTTAGAAGATTATAAAGGCCAAGCTGTATTAATTAGTGTTGTTCCGAGCTTAGATACCGGTATTTGTAGCTTACAAACTAAGCACTTTAATGAAAAAGTCGCCCAACAATTTCCAGGCGTGGCCATGCTCACTATTAGTGCCGATTTACCATTTGCGCAAAAGCGTTTTTGTAAGGCCGAAAATATCGATAAAGTAACGACGCTTTCTGATTCTGTATGGCGTGATTTTGGTCAACAGTATGGCTTAATCATTAAAGATATGGGATTACTTACCCGCTCTGTTTTTATTCTTGATAAGAGCCATAAGGTTATTTATAAGCAATTAGTTAGTAGTTTATCAACCGAGCCTGAATATGATAGCGTCATTGAAAAGCTTAAAATGCTTTAAAGGTCGAATTTCAGGAAATAAAAAACCGCTATAAAAGCGGTTTTTTTTATTCTGCTGTGTGGTTAAAAAATTAACCTAGTAGCTCAGCTAGTTGCTTGCTTACTGCTTCAACCGCTTGGGTACCATCTAATTTATGGTACTGCGTGTTACCCGCTTTCGCTTCTGCTTGGTAGTAGTCAACCAATGGCATTGTTTGCTCATGGTAAATACCTAAGCGTTTACGAACTGTCTCTTCGGTATCATCTGCACGAATAATTAGTTCTTCACCTGTTTCGTTGTCTTTACCTTCCTCTTTTGGAGGATTGTAAACAACATGGTAAACACGGCCAGAGCCAGGATGAACACGACGTCCGCCCATACGCTCAACGATAACTTCATCAGCAACATCAAATTCAATAACGTGATCAACCACTACGCCATTTTCTTTCATTGCATCAGCTTGTGGAATTGTGCGTGGGAAACCATCTAGTAAGAAGCCTTTTTCACAATCTGGCTTGGCAATACGCTCTTTAACAAGGCCAATAATAATATCGTCAGAAATAAGCTGACCTGCGTCCATTACTTTTTTTGCTTCTAGGCCAAGTGGTGTGCCCTCTTTAATTGCAGCTCGTAGCATATCACCGGTAGAAATTTGTGGAATACCGTATCTATCCATTAAAAACTGAGCTTGAGTACCTTTACCTGCACCCGGCGCGCCCAAAAGAATAATGCGCATATCATTGTCCCCTAATATGAGAGTTTATTTTAAAGTCTGAATTCTTCCATAAGCGCTGCAGATACTCAAGTAACTTATACTAATTGTCTAGGGTCTGTTGACCTTTGCGGATTAATATTTGTTCAAACTAGGGAGAATTTAATCGCGGCGCGGGGTTTGTCACCTACTGGGCTAAGTAAAAACCGAGTAAAGCTTCCGCGTCCTGCTCACCCCCTGCCTATATCCATGAAAGCAACAAAGAGTAAATTGCCCTTAGGCATAACCCTTCGAGCAGGGCATAAAAAAAGGGAACAGTCGTTCCCTTTTTACTCAATCATTGATTTTTATACTTATTTGCTTAAATCAAGCATAAGTTTATTTAAGCGAGTTACAAATCCAGTTGGATCTTTAAGCGTACCGCGCTCTGCAAGCAAGGCTTGGTCTAGTAGTACATGTGACCACTGTGCAAACTTATCTTCGTCTTGCTCATCATTTAAATGCTTAACCAGTTGGTGCTCTGGATTTAATTCAAACACAGGCTTAGCCTCAGGAACAGCTTGACCTACTGACTCCATTAGCTTTTGCATTTGCGAGCTCATGTCATTGTCATCACTCACTACACACGCTGGTGAGTCGGTTAAGCGGTGAGTAAAGCGTACATCTTTAACATCATCTCCTAATGCAGTTTTGATACGCTCAACCAAGCCTGCAACTTCTTTTTCAGACTCTTCTTGTGCTTTTTTAGTTTCTTCGTCATCTAGCTTACCTAAATCTAGATCACCGCGGGTAATTGACTGAAATTGCTTTTCGCCAAATTCCGTTAAATGGCTCATCATCCACTCATCTACACGATCGCTTAGCAATAATACTTCAATGCCTTTTTTACGGAAGATTTCTAAGTGTGGTGAATTTTTAGCAGCAATAAATGAGTCAGCAACCACATAGTAAATTTTATCTTGGCTGTCCTTCATGCGCTCAATGTATTGCTCAAGTGAAACATCTTGAGTTTCTGAGTCGGTGTGCGTTGATGAAAAGCGTAATAGTTTAGCAATGCTTTCTTTGTTGGCCGCATCTTCTGCAGGCCCTTCTTTCATTACCTGACCAAATTCATTCCAAAATGTTTGGTAATCATCGGCTTTGTTTTTAGCCATACGCTCAAGCATTTTAATAATACGCGACGTACACCCCTTACGAATAGCTTGGGTAACTTTGTTGTCTTGTAAAATTTCACGCGATACGTTTAGTGGTAAATCGTTTGAGTCTAATAAGCCTTTAACAAAACGTAAGTAGCTTGGCATAAACTGTTCAGCGTCATCCATAATAAACACACGTTGAACATAAAGTTTTAAACCACTTTGGCGCTCACGATTCCATAAATCAAAAGGTGCTTTTTTTGGAATGTATAACAAACTGGTGTATTCAGTTTTACCTTCAACTTTATTATGTCCCCAGCTAAGCGGATCTTCCCAGTCGTGGCTTACATGCTTATAAAACTCTTTGTATTCGTCCTCAGAGATTTCTGATTTGTCACGTGTCCATAATGCAGTTGCACGGTTAATGCTTTCCCACTCACCTGGAACAGCCGGAATTTTTTCACCATCTTCACCTTCAGACTCAGGTACTTCTGCCTTGTACATTTGTACTGGTGTAGAAATATGATCAGAGTATTTAGTTACGATACTGCGAAGACGCCATTCATCTGCATATTCATTTTCTTCTTCACGAAGATGTAAAATAATATCTGTACCACGGCCTTCTTTTTCGATTTCTTGTAGCGTGTACTCGCCTTCACCTTTTGACTGCCATTCAACCGCTGTTGTCTCTCCTGCTTTACGAGTACGAACAGTCACTTCATCAGCAACAATAAATGCTGAGTAAAAACCAACACCAAATTGACCAATAAGCTGTGAATCTTTACTTTGATCGCCCGTTAAGTTTTTGAAAAATTCAGCCGTACCCGACTTAGCAATGGTGCCTAATGAGCTGATCACTTCATCACGCGTCATACCAATACCATTATCAGAAATGGTCACTGTGTTAGCGTCTTTATCTGCGCTTATACGTACGCGTAAATCTGCATCACCTTGATAAAGATCACCGTTTGAAAGGGCTAAAAAGCGTAGTTTATCGGCGGCGTCAGATGCATTTGATACAAGCTCACGTAAAAAGATTTCTTTATTTGAATAAAGCGAGTGAATCATTAAGTTTAATAGTTGTTTTACTTCTGTTTGAAAGCCTAATGTTTCTTTTTGTGCTGCAGTCATTTATGTATCTCCAATTTGCAAAGTGTCTGCGTTATGCACTTAATATGGGGTGAGCCGTGAGAAGTTCAAGTAAAAAAAATAAAAAACCCCATTCAAAGACACTTTAAAGGGCTTAATCAACTAAAAAGGCGTTGTGGCATGCCCGTGCATTGGCTTATCAGTGCATGGATGTACAAAAAATAAATCGCTGGCATGCAATAATAATCGTTGAGCACCCTGCTCACTGCAATCATTTTTATATAAATCACATCCTAGTATAGGGTGGCCTAAAATTAAACTGTGAATTCTAAGTTGATGAGTGCGTCCAGTTATAGGAGTAAAATCGACCAAAGTTTTTTGCTCTTTGTTAAAGCGTTTAACCACTTTAAATTGAGTGCGCGAGAGTTTGCCGCTCTGGTGACAAATTTTCACTTTCGGAAATAACATTTTATCTTTTGCTATAGGCGCAGTAATTTCTCCCTGAGGCTCAGAAACCAATCCAAAGAGCATTGCGCGATATTGCTTTTTAACACTTCGGGATTGGAATTGCTGATTCAGTGCTTTAGCTGCTTTCTCGTTAAGTGCTACCACCATCACTCCGGAGGTACCTAAATCTAAACGGTGGGGTAATATCGCAGTAGGAAACGCTGCGGTAACGCCTTGTTGGCCATTAACAAGCCTATAGTGAACCGAATCCCAGTTAAGAGGGTTTTTACCCGACAAGCTCAACAAGCCGCTAGGTTTATTGATCAATAAAATATCATCATCTTGATAAATAATTTTTATGTGTTCATGGCAAACAGGTGCGATAAAGTCATCAACAATCACATTAGCACTTTGAGTTATTGCAGCCATACCATCCTTAAACTTTTGTTTATATTGCAATTAAAGCCAACAAAAAAGCCTACAGCATGTATGTAGGCTTTTAAAGTAAGTTCAAATAGTAAGCTTAAAATAAACTATTCATGGCTGACTAAGCGCCTGCCACTAAATGCATGCATTAAGGTTGTGCCATCGACTAAATCAAGCTCGCCACCCACAGGAATACCATGGGCTATTCGCGATGCACCCACTTTGTATTTATGACAAAGCTGGGCAATATAATGAGCCGTTGTTTCACCTTCAACCGTAGGGTTAGTGGCTAATATAACTTCATTAATACCGCCATGGGCAAGCTTTTGCTCAAGCACGTCTAGACCAATTTCTTTAGGCCCTATGCCATCAATCGGTGACAAATGTCCCATTAATACAAAATAGAGTCCTTTGTATTGGCCTGTTTGTTCAATCGCTAACACATCTGTAGGCGACTCAACCACACATAAAGTACCACTGTCTTGACGCTTAGTGCTTAAGCAAATATCACATTGCGCTTGCTCGGTAAACGTGCGGCACGACTGACAATGCCCTACAGCCGTCATCGCTTTTGTTAGCGCATTCCCAAGCTGAGTGCCACCTTTGCGGTCGCGCTCTAATAAATGAAATGCAATGCGCTGAGCAGATTTCGGGCCAATACCTGGCTGACAACGAAGTGCTTCTATTAGCGATGTTAAACTATCTGAAAGTTGCATAATTGCTTAGAACGGCATTTTCATACCAGGTGGTAATTGCATACCGCCTGTTACTTTGCCCATGCGCTCTTGAGTTTCTTCAGCAACACGGCGAACAGCATCATTACACGCTGCTGCAAGTAAATCTTCAATCATGTCTTTGTCATCTTCCATTAAGCTTTCATCAAGCTCAACACGACGAACATTGTGGTTACCAAGCATGGTTACTTTCACTAAACCTGCACCGGCTTCACCAACCACTTCCATCGTTGCGATTTCTTCTTGGGCTTTTTGCATGCGCTCTTGCATTTGCTGCGCTTGCTTCATCATGTTACCCATTCCACCTTTAAACATAATCGTCTCTCTTTCTTTTAATACATTAACTGGAGTATAAATAAGGGCACTGGTCGTTAATTACAATGCCTGAATACTGTTTTCGTCAATTTCAGCGCTAAATAGCTGTTGAAATTGTACTATATTTTCATCGCTGGTGATCACATCAATCGCTTGCTGGTGACGACCTGCATCAATTTTTTGTTGAATCAAATAAGGTGAGTCAATCACCCCGCTAGCAAAATCAATATTAAGCTCAACGTTGTGTCCATAAATACTTGATAACGCCACATTTAACTTTTGACGTAACATTGGCGTATCTAAGTGCTTTTGCGATTCATCCACTTCAATATGGAAATGATTGTCTTGTTTGGTAAAAATTGAATGCAATGCAAACTGGCGCATGCGTCCGCCAAGTCCCATACGCTTTATTAAATAGGCCCATTCGTCTTGTTGATGGGCAAATCTAATTTCACTAATTGGGCTTTGAAAATCATCTGGTACGGGAATACTAGGCTCTTGCTCAACAACAGGTGCTGGTTTTTGCGGGTTAATTTGCTCTAATAGCTCAGGTGCTAAATTTTCAGTAATCGTTTGATGCTTTGCTTTAAAGTCAACTTTACTCGCTGGCTTATTTGCTACCTGAGCTCGGCTCCCCTGTGCTGGGAGCTGAGGCTTTTTTTGCAGGTCATCGCTCACCTCACTATCCCATGGCGGTGGCTGCTGCGATACAGTTTGTGCTTCATTGCTCACCGGGCGACTAAATTCGGATTTTGCCGGTACTGGTTTTTCTTCAGTTGGCTTTTCAATAGCGGCACTTGAAAGCTTACCGGCACCCGAAATGTTTCTATCGCGTAAAATACGCGCTATTGCTGACTGTGCTCGCGCTTCTTGCTCACCCATTGATGACGCAGACTGATCTGCGTTACTTGTGGCATTTGCTAACTCAGGGTTAAACCCTTGGTCAACAGCGCTACTCATTACATCATCGTATTGTGCGGCAATAGTTTGTTCTACATCACTGTGCTGCATGTAGGCATCATCTTCGCTTTGACGCTGCGCTTGTTCATCACTTATTACAGCAGGGGTATCGACAATTTGAGGCTGACTTTGTATCGAACTTTGCTCAAGTTGTGTTTGGCTATTATCAGGCTTTGAAACCTCAGGCTCATCGGCTTTTGTTGGCTGCGTATTAGTTGCTAATGGCTGAATTTGAGGAGCATTACTCTGCGCTGGTTTATTTTTATTTAAAATATCACGCAGAGCATTAGCCCGCCCTGCACTATTTTGCTCTGGCGCAGCTTGTGAGCTAGGTTCAGGTTGATTGGTTTGCAACTGCGTAGGTTCAAATGCCAATAACCTGAGCATAATCATTTCAAATCCTAAACGAGGCTCAGGTGCCCATTGTAAATCTTTTTTGCCATTGAGTAATAACTGGTAATACACTTGAATTTGTTGGGCATGGCTATGCGCTGCAACATGCTCAATGTAATCGGCGTTATTGCTATCAAGCGCAGCCGCTTCAGGAACTAATTGACTCAATTGAATCACATGCGTTAGCGCAATTAAGTCATCAAGCAACGCAATGTAATTTGGATTTCGGCTAGCGACTTGAGCAACTTCATTCATCAAGGCTGTGCCATCTTGCGCTAATAATGCCGCAAGTAAACTTTGACTGTAATGGGTGTCCATTAAACCAAGCATGTCTTGTACCGCTTGATTTTTAATATCACCATTTGTTTGAGCAATAGCCTGATCGGTCAGACTTAATGCATCTCGCATACTACCATCGGCCGCTTTGGCAATAATACTTAGCGCATCATTATCAAAATTAAGCTGCTCATGGGTAAGCACATGCTCAAGCTGTTGCTTAATCTCAGCTTGCGACAATGCATTCAGATTAAACTGTAAACAGCGAGATAAAATAGTCACTGGTAATTTTTGAGGATCAGTGGTTGCGAGCAAAAATTTCACATGCTCAGGCGGCTCTTCAAGCGTTTTTAATAACGCATTAAAGCTGTGCTTTGACAACATGTGTACTTCATCGATTAGATATACTTTGTAACGTCCGCGCGTTGGCGCATATTGAACGTTATCGAGGATCTCACGCGTATCCTCAACTTTGGTGCGTGAAGCCGCATCTATTTCGAGTAAATCAATGTAGCGCCCTGCCTCTATATCAACACAGCTACTACATTGACCACATGGTGTGGCAGATATACCTTCATCACAATTTAAGCTTTTAGCAAAAATACGGGCAATGGTGGTTTTACCAACACCACGGGTTCCAGTGAATAAATAAGCGTGATGCAGTCTATTTTGAGTCAGCGCGTTTACCAGCGCCTGTTTTACATGAGACTGCCCAACCAATTCATGAAAGGTTTGAGGACGCCATTTTCTCGCTAGAACCTGATAACTCATCGATTATTCGCCTTCGAATTCAACCAATTTTAAAATATTGATGCCCATTTTTTCAATACGTTGCTCACCACCAAGCTCTGGAAGTGATACAACAAAGGCAGCATCTGTGGCGTTACCGCCTAATTTTGCAACCAACTTGGCTGTTGCTTCAATTGTACCACCGGTCGCCAACAAGTCGTCAACTAGCAATACTTTATCACCGGCTACAATCGCATCAGTATGAAGCTCTAGTGTATCTTCGCCATATTCGAGTTGATAATCTTGGCGAATAACTTCGCGCGGTAATTTACCTGGTTTACGAACAGGGATAAAAGGAATTCCCAAAGCATAAGATAGCGGAGCACCAAAAATAAAGCCACGTGATTCAGTGCCGATAATTTTAGTAAAACCTTGGTCTTTATAAGCGTCAATAAATGCATCTATGGTTGCTTTAAACGCTTCAGGGTTTGCCATTAGGGTTGTTACATCGCGAAACATAATGCCCGCTTTAGGATAATCAGCAATTGTAGTAATGCTGTTTTTGATAATTGCTGGTGTTACTTGAGTCATAATTTTAACTGCTCAATGATTAATATTACAAAGCAGGTGATTATAACCTTAAGTGGTCGTAAATTGCGAGTTTGCGATAATTATAAAGTGTCGGGAGAGGGAAGTGATAAAAATGTAAGGCTGATGAAAAACAACAGCCTTAAAATAAAACCTGATTAAGTTAAGCTGGTGATCCAACCTAAAATGGCATTTAAACACCCTATTCCAGCAAATACGGCTAAGAATGCAAAAAAGTAAGCCGCATTGAACGGGTCTTTAAAGTCTTTATCATCTGACATGGGTACAACCTTTTATTAAGCACAACAAATAAAGGCGCTATAATAGACGATGTGAAATAATCAATAAAGAGCTTAGTCTTGATTTTTTGTCACTATAATTTGCCGCTGTGCCATAGCTGTTAAGGTACTCAGTGCCCCTTGTGTTATTTGCTCAAGATTAAATTGTGGTGCATTTTCACTAACCTGTTGGCAAACCTGCTCAAACGTACTCCCCGCTTCATTTTCAATAATAGACAGTAGCATGGCGGTCATGGCATTGGTGGCCAAAAATTGCACCTCATCACTCTCATCGCGGTAAACAACAAAGAAATACGGCTGCTCTGAAGGCTGTTGAGGTTGAAACTCTTCACTTATATGTTGCACTGGATAGTCGTAGCTTAAGTTACGCGCTGTTTTAGATAAATACAAAGGAGAATGAGTAAGCTTATTAGCGCTTAGAGGGAGCTCACGGGGGTCAGCCTTCATTACAGACACGTCAAGCTCAATCCATTCATAATGGGCTAGCGCCAGCATAAACACCGGATCAGACTCTCTAGGTACATAGCTTGTCATTAAATAGGTAATAAATTCTTCTCCTATATCTAAAAAATAAGGAGATTGGCAATCATGTTCACTAAAAAATTGACGAACCAGTAATAGCCACTGTTGATCACTATAAAGTGTTTTTAAAACTGGAAATGCCGATGAAACAAAGCCATTAATATTATTAAAAAACAGATCTCGGTAAATAGCCATTCGTCTGTCTTCAACATCGGTTGGACACGGCTGCTTATTAGGCTCTCGAATATGGGCCATAAACTCATTTTGCACATCGATAAAACTCATAATAACGACTCTTATAAAACCCTAAAATAGCAAGTACTTATTAAATTCAAACAGCTAAGCACTTTGTGCTGTTGATAACAACTTAAGGTGCTTTGCCTGTAAATGATGGATTATATCCAGCTCTTTGGTTAACACGTTAATAGGCGGAATATTAAAATCTCGCTCTAGCAGTGTGGGAAAAACACCATGTGCCTGATATGCGCTATCGAGCAATTGCCAGACAGGGTCAATAACATCTGCGCCATGAGTATCTATAATAAGGTCATCAGCCTCATTGTAGTGGCCTGCAACATGACAATAGGCAATTTTATTAGTTGGTAGCCCACTTAAAAACGCTTGTGCATCATAACCATGATTAATCGAGTTCACATAAATATTATTAACGTCTAATAGCAACTGGCAGTCTGCGTCTTCTAAAATAGCATTGGTAAATTCAAGCTCTGATAGCTGCTGACCAGGGGCACCATAATAAGACACATTTTCCAGCACAAGTGGTCGCTCTAATATATCTTGTACCTGCTTAACCCGAGAAACGACATGTTTGATCGCTTCTTCAGTAAAAGGAATTGGCATTAAGTCATACATATGGCCTTTACCTGAGCAATAGCTTAAATGTTCGCTATAAGCTTTAATATCGTGGTTATCAAAGAAAGATTTTAACGACTTTATAAATTCAATATCGAGCGGTTCAGGTGAGCCAATAGAAAGAGATAAACCATGACAAACAAAGTGATTATTATTAGTTAACTGCTTAAATTGCTTTTCAAAGCGCCCACCTAGCTTTAACCAGTTCTCTGGGGCCACTTCCATAAACTCAATTTGTTTTGGTATGGCATGCTCAAGCTCATCTAGCATTTCTCTTCGCAAGCCTAAACCGACCATGCCAAAGTTAGGCGTTTGATTTTGAGCCATAATAAAACCTCATATTAAATAAAAAGGGCCTAATGGCCCTCTCACTTATCGGAAAAAGAAAAGTTTAGTGGCTACCACCACATTTACCTTCGCCG
>NZ_PNDK01000055.1:0-47350 GCF_005887265.1 Pseudoalteromonas sp. S1608 | reverse complement strand
TCAGCTTTCACTGGTTCTTCAGCTTTCACTGGTTCTTCAGTTTTTACTGGTTCTTCAGTTTTTACTGGTTCTTCAGTTTTTACTGGTTCTTCAGTTTTCGCTAACTCTTCTTCAACAATGTTTTGTTCAACTGCATCAGAGGCATCAACGGCCGTTTTATGTGCTTTTGCTTTTAGCTCTGCTTCATATTCAGCTGCAGCTTGATCAGCAACGGGTACAAACGCAGGCGCTTCATCAGACTTTTCTTGCGCGTTTTCACCTTCAGGGCGACGACGACGCTGACCTGATGCACGAAGATGACGTGGTGAACGACGTGAACGAGTGCGTGTTTGCTCTTGTTCTTCATCTTGTGATACTGCGTTATCGTTTGAATCAACAACAGCTTCTGCTTGTTCTTTAGCAGGTGCAGGTGCTTTTTCATCTGATACAGGCGTTTGCTTTTCAACAACAGGTGCTTGCTCTTTCACTTGTGGCTTTTCTTCTTTCACCACAGGTTGCTCAACAGGTTGTTCTATTGTTTGAACTTGCTCAGCACTTTCGTCTTGTACGCGAACTTTTTTGCGTAAATTACGACGTTGACGACGTACTTTAGGCTTTTGCTCTTTTGGCTCAGCATTCTTATCAGATTTAGGTGCAGTATCCGCTTTTTGAGTTGCCTCTGCTTTTACTTGCGTTTTATCTTCTGTTTTATGCTCAGGACGTTTACGCGTATTTGAATTACGACGGCGCTTATTGCGGTTTTCATTCTTTTCTTGCGTATCATTTACAGGTGCTGACTCATTTTTAGTTTCAGACTCTGTATTACGTTCGTTGCGTGGTTTATTACGTGGGTTATTATTGCGACGACGTTGGTTGTTGTTTCGACGACGATTATCATTGCCACGGTTGTTATTGGTACGCTCTTGAGATTTCTTCTCAGAAGACTCTTGTGTTGTTTGCTCATTTTCACTTGCAAATAACGACTTAATCCATTTGCCAAGTGCAGTAAATAGGCCAATTTCAGCTTTTGCTTCTACTACTGGCGCAGCTTTTGCTGCTGCTTGTGGAGCAGGGCTAGAAGGCATAACGACGCCTTTAAGCTTCGGCTCTTCACGTACAGGTGCTGCTGGCGATTTAGACATTTCAAATGCTTCAGGCTCAGGCGCAACAACTTGCTCGTAGCTTACAGTTTCAAGTGTTTCGTCTTTACGTAAACGCATTACTTCGTAGTGTGGTGTTTCCATGTGTTGATTAGGAATAATCACTACGTCGCATTTATGATGCTTTTCAATGCGGTGAACGCTACGACGTTGCTCATTTAATAAATAAGCGGCAACGGCAACAGGCACTTGTGCGTTTACTTGTGCAGTGTTGTCTTTAATTGCTTCTTCTTCAATCAAGCGTAAAATTGATAGTGCAATTGATTCGTTTGAACGAATAGTACCTTGACCACTACAACGTGGACAAACACCTTGGCTTGCTTCACCTAGTGAAGGGCGTAATCGCTGACGCGACATTTCAAGTAAACCAAAGCGCGAAATTTTGCCAATTTGTACACGGGCACGATCTGGGCGAGCAGCATCTTTTAAGCGGTTTTCTACTTCACGTTGATGACGTGGAGGTGTCATATCAATAAAGTCGATAACAATTAAACCACCTAAGTCACGTAAACGAAGTTGACGTGCAATTTCATCCGCTGCTTCTAGGTTGGTGTTAAGTGCTGTTTCTTCAATATCACCGCCTTTTGTTGCTTTAGACGAGTTAATATCAATAGAGGTAAGTGCTTCAGTAGGGTCAATAACAATTGAACCGCCTGACGGTAAACGCACTTCACGTTGGAACGCAGACTCAATTTGGCTTTCAATTTGGTAATGCGTAAATAATGGTGTGTCACCTTGATAAAGCTTAACGCGGCTCATAAAGTCAGGACGAAAACGTTCAATGTGCGCTTTAGCTTCTTCAAAAACACGTGGCTTATCAATTAAAATTTCACCAATGTCACGACGTAAATAATCGCGAATAGCGCGGAAAATCACGTTACTTTCTTGGTGAATTAAGAATGGTGCTTTAGCACTGTCTGCCGCTTGTTGAATGGCTTCCCAGTGGACTAGTAATGCTTTTAAATCGTAGTTTAGTTCTTCAAACGATTTACCAACACCCGCAGTACGTACAATTAAGCCCATTCCTTTAGGTAGTTCTAGGCGGCTTAGCGACTCTTTAAGTTCAGTACGCTCATCACCTTCGATACGACGAGAAATACCGCCAGCACGAGGGTTGTTAGGCATAAGCACTAAGTAGCTGCCGGCAACACTGATAAAGGTAGTTAATGCTGCACCTTTTTGGCCGCGCTCTTCTTTATCAACTTGTACTATTACTTCTTGACCTTCTTTGATCACGTCGCGAATATTCGGACGACCATGGAAGGTGTAACCTTGCGGGAAGTAAGTACGAGCAATTTCTTTTAATGGAAGGAAACCATGACGATCAGCACCGTAGTCAACAAATGCCGCTTCTAAAGATGGTTCAATGCGTGTGATTTTGCCTTTGTAAATATTGGCTTTTTTCTGTTCGTGACCTGGGCTTTCTATATCTAAATCATATAGGCGCTGGCCGTCAACCAGTGCTACGCGCATTTCTTCTTGCTGCGTTGCATTGATTAGCATACGTTTCATAATGTTACTCTACTAGTTTATGTCGCTGACATGACGATGTTTTTCTCGCCTGTTCAGGTGTTCCTATTTTTAGAATGTGCAGCCTCACGACTGGGTCTTTAACGGAACGGCTCTGTATTTTGGTACGCAGTATTTTAAATGCCGGCAAACAATAGGGTGTTATCACGCTATTAAATTCTAAAAGGATTCAAATGTGTCGGCTATTTAGCTCAATACACGTTTTATCCAGAAGTTGGCCTGTCATATCAATCTTGTTAAATGCATTCATATTAGGTGCGTAGGGCTCTTTAGGTTCAAACCATAGTTTCGTTTTTAAAACTACCGTTATCTATTTTATGAGCAAAAATCGCTACCGATGTTAATGAACGCTTATTTATTAGATTTTTTTAGTTCTAAATAAGCTGCTGTACGGTACTACTACAATATTTGAGCGAATTCTGAACGGCGTGTTGTTACGCCGTCACTATCAGACAAATTATCTGTTCATTGCTTTTACTATCACATTAAAAATCAATTCATGTTCAAACTTAACCAGCAATATATTACGCGCATTGCCGTTAGTTGTGCGCACGTGTTAACTGGGTATGTATAAAAGCTTTGGAAAACTTAACTCGGATCTGTATGATCGGTTACCCAGAATGTGCATCACGAATGTTTTGTTGTGTTAAAAAGCACCGTTGTTATTTGCAAATACTAAATATTTGCGCTGCTGATTATCCCACTATTATAACCGTGTTAGCAACTAAATTATTTTACTTAAATCAGTGATTAGGCAATGTCAGAAAAAACCGGCTTACAAGTAACTTTTGTCACTATCAACGAAGACCACTTAGGTCAGCGTATTGATAACTTTCTTATTACCCATTTAAAAGGGGTGCCTAAAAGCGCAGTTTACAAAATTCTTCGTAAGGGTGAGGTGCGTGTAAATAAAAAACGTATTAAGCCTGTTTATAAATTGCAGCTAGACGACGTTATTCGTATACCGCCAATTAGAGTGTCAGAGCGTGAAGAGTTTGTACCGTCAAAACTCGATAAAGTAACGCGCCTCGAAGACGATATATTATTTGAAGATAAATACCTAATTGTTATTAATAAGCCCTCAGGCATGGCTGTGCATGGCGGTAGTGGCTTAAGCTACGGGCTTATTGAAGCATTACGTGTTTTACGCCCAGAAGAGCGCAGCCTTGAGCTAGTGCATCGGTTAGACCGCGATACTTCAGGTTGTTTACTTATTGCTAAGCGTCGCTCAGTGCTGACCGCTTTGCATGAGCAATTACGCGAAAAAACCATGGAAAAAAATTACTGGGCATTGGTAGAAGGCCAATGGGACTCTAAAACAAAAAATGTAACTGAAGGCTTGCGTAAAAATACCCTTAAATCGGGTGAGCGCGTAGTACGTGTTGATAACACGGAAGGTAAACCGTCGCATACCCGTTTTAAAGTGCTTGAGCGTTTTAACGATTGTTCATTAGTACAGGCATCCCCTGTAACCGGTCGTACTCACCAAATTCGCGTGCACACTCAGTGCCAAGGTCATGCTATTGCCTGTGATGATAAGTACGGCGACCAAGGGTTTGACGAGTCAATGCGTAAACGTGGTTTAAACCGCTTATTTCTACACGCACATGATTTAAGCTTTTACCATCCTAAAAACGAAACCACCATGCGAGTGGAAGCACCGCTTGATAAAGCACTATCAAGCTGTTTAGTTAAACTTAGAGCATCAAAAGCGTGAATTTAACGCCGATTAAAAAATATAAGCTAGTAATTTTTGATTGGGACGGCACAATTATGGATTCAATTAGCAAAATCGTTAATTGCATTCGCAAAAGTGCCCAATCGCTTAATATTGAGCCGCCAAGCGATACCGCCAGTAAAAATATTATTGGTTTATCGCTTGAAAACGCAATCGCAACCTTGTTTCCTGATCACAGCGAACATCACGAAACGCTTATTGCAGGTTATAAACAGCAATATGCACTTGATACCACCCCAACACCGGTGTTTGATCACGTTGCACAGGTACTCACTGAGTTAAAAAATCAAGGCATAATAGTGGCGGTTGCCACAGGTAAAAGCCGAGTAGGACTGGAACGCCTTCTAGATGAAAGCCAGTTGCGTCACTTTTTTAGTGCTACGCGAACCAGTGACGACGCTAAATCAAAACCCGCTCCCGATATGCTTTATCAATTGCTTGAAGAGCTAGGGGTAAGTGTTGATGAAGCGCTAATGATAGGCGACACGCAAATAGATATGGCAATGGCAAAAGCCGCTGGCATGGATAGAATAGGGGTAACCATGGGCGTGCACAACGCTGCGCAATTAAACGAATTAACCCCGATTGCAACCGCTAACAACTATCAGCAGTTGCAAAATATATTACTCGGCTAATCAGTTAATTTGCGCTAGGCACTTGCGCTGCTAAGACATCAACACCAAACTCAGCCAGTAATTGGCTGAGTTTAATGAGTGGTAAACCAATTAAACTATTTGGATCATCACCACTGAGCTTTTCAAATAAACAAATACCCAAGCCTTCACTTTTAAAACTTCCTGCACAGTTATAAGGTTGCTCTGCATCGCAATAAGCACTTATTTGCGCCGTTGTTAATGTTTTAAAGGTTACATTGAATGGCTCAACAATAGTTTTGCATTGCTTAGTATGTATATCGTACACACACAAGCCAGTTAAAAAGGTGACTGTTTGCCCGCTAAATAAGCTCAATTGCTTGATAGCGTTTTCTTTATTGTGCGGCTTACCTAATATTTGACCATCAAATACAGCAACCTGATCGGAGCCAATCGCGAGGCCTTGGTCAAAATGATCGATGGCTGCAGCCGCTTTTAATTCACTGAGGCGCTTAACAAGCGTGCTTGGTGTTTCGTTTTTATGCGGCGTTTCGTCAACATCCGGCGAAAAAGTTTCAAACGGCAGATTAAATTTTTGTAATAAAGACTGCCTAAATGGCGAGCTTGAGGCTAATATAAGGGGATGCTTCATGGCATGTTTTCCTAACGTAAATCAGATTGAGTTAGGATAAATCAGATCCGTGAGTAAAACACGTGAAAAACAACGTAAAATTGGTTTTTTACTTTGACTAACTTACTAACTATCTATATGATGCAGCCCCTATGCAAAAGGTGAAAATTCCCATCACCCTTCATCCGGGCAAAGCAGCTCAGCATCGTTTAAAGTATGACGGCGTTGTACCGCTTGAGAAACTTCCTCGTTTACGAGGGGTTATCCAGGAAGAAGTAGGTGAAATAGCGGTAAAAATTCATTGCAAAAACGATGAGCAAGGTTTAGTTGTGATTAGTGGCAATTTGTCCACACACGTAACTGTCACTTGTCAACGTTGTAATGGTGATTTAGGGTTGGATTTGGATCAAGACTTTGTGTATTCGCCAGTCGGTTTGGATGCAGAGTCAGATGATCTTCCAGAAAGCTACGACGAAGTAGCACTTGATGAAAATGGTGAAATAGACGTATTTGAGTTAATCGAAGACGAGCTTATTTTAGCAGTGCCATTAGTGCCTACCCACAACGAAGCTTCATGCAGTTATACAGCAGAGCCTGCCAGCTTTGGTGTTTTAAAGGCGGAAGATGATAAACCAAATCCATTTGATATTTTGAAACAACTTAAGAAAGATTCTTAGGAGAAGACTATGGCTGTACAAAAAAGCAAAAAGTCTCGTGCAAGACGCGGCATGCGCCGTTCACACGATGCGATCAGTGGTCCAACTTTAACTGTAGACCAAACATCTGGTGAGACTCATCGTCGTCACCATGTGACTGCAGATGGTTACTACAAAGGCGTTCAAGTAATTTCTAACTAAGAGATTGCTTATATGCTGACTAATCTAACCATAGCGTTAGATATGATGGGGGGCGATTATGGCCCCCGTTCATCTATCCCCGCAGCCGTTCGTGCGGTAAATGCTAATGCCAACTTAAAACTCATTTTATGTGGCAATGAGCAAGTAATAGCTAAACAACTAGAATCACTCGATTCACTTTCTCATCCCAGATTAATTATTCGCCATTGTAACGATGTTGTTACCAATGCCTGCGAACCCGCTGTTGCTGTACGCTCAAAAAAAGATTCCTCCATGCGAGTTGCCCTTGATTTAGTTAAATCGGGTGAAGCGCAAGCCTGTGTTAGCTCTGGCAATACAGGGGCGCTATTTTTTATGGCGCATTACGTATTAAAAATGCTTCCAGGGGTTAAACGTCCCGCACTTATCTCTGCTGTACCTACTGAACGTAAAAATCCCGTTTACCTACTCGATTTAGGCGCCAACGTGCATTGTGATGCACAAATGTTGTATCAGTTTGGCATTATGGGATCAGTGGTTGCAGGTCAAGCACTTGGCTGCGATAACCCTAAAGTGAGTTTATTGAATATTGGTGCTGAAGATATAAAAGGCCACGAAGAAATTAAGCAAGCCGCACAATTAATGCAACAAAGCGAGCTGATTAATTATATTGGTTACAGTGAAGGCAGCGATATTTTTTCTGGCAAGGCCGATGTTATTGTCTGTGAAGGTTTTGTTGGCAATGTTGCACTTAAAACCTGTGAAGGCATTGCTAAACTTATCATGAAAAAGTTTACCCGTGCCCTCGAAAAGCACGTCGTTTACAAGTGTATGGCGTTTATGTTGGCGCCAATCATAAAAAAACTCTATAAAAGAGTGAACCCCGACCAGTATAACGGCGCTTCTCTGGTAGGATTGCGCGGTATTGTTGTTAAAAGCCATGGAAATGCCTCAGCTAAAGCATTTCATGCCGCAATCGACGAAGCAGTGAAAGAAGTAGAACGTCAACTTCCAGATAAAATAGCTGCTATTTTCGAAAAAACACATTCTAAAGACACGGCGGTTGAATAACAGTTAACGTGCCGTGTTATAAATTATTTATATTGTTTAATTAAAAGAGCAAATTATGGCACAAAAAATTGCACTTCTTTTTCCAGGTCAAGGCTCGCAAACTGTGGGTATGTTACAAGAGCTACTAGCGAGTTCTGACATAGTAAAAGCTACATTTGCAGAAGCTTCAACCGCACTTGGTTACGACCTAGCAGACCTTGTACTTAACGGCCCAGAAGAAAAACTAAATCAAACACACCGTACTCAGCCTGCACTATTAACCGCAAGCGTGGCTATTTATCGTCATTGGTTAGCTGCAAACCCAGATGCAGACGTCGTTATGGCAGGTCACAGCTTGGGTGAGTATTCAGCTTTAGTATGTAGCGATGTGATCAGTTTAAGCGAAGCCGTAAAACTGGTTGAAAATCGCGGTTTATACATGCAAGAAGCCGTACCTGCTGGTGTAGGTTCTATGGCCGCTATTATTGGTTTAGGCGACGATGAAATTAAAGCCGCTTGTGCAGCAGCGGCACAAGGTGAAGTGGTTTCTCCAGTAAACTATAACTCGCCTGGTCAGGTTGTTATTGCCGGTCATAAAGATGCAGTTGATAGAGCCTCTGTTGCTTGTAAAGAAGCCGGAGCAAAACGAGCACTGCCATTATCTGTAAGTGTGCCGTCGCATTGTGAACTAATGAAACCAGCCGCAGAAAAATTAGCCGCCGATTTAACCGCTTTAACATTTAATACACCTAAGTGTGATGTAATTAATAATGTTGATGTAAAAGCTGAAGGTTCAGCAGATGCAATTAAAGAGGCATTAGTGCGCCAGCTATATAGCCCTGTACGCTGGACCGAAACGGTTCAAGCACTGGTTGCACAAGGTGTAACGCAAAGTTATGAATTTGGTCCTGGTAAAGTACTAACCGGGCTTGCAAAACGTATTGATAAAGCGATGGTGTGTGGTTCAGTTAACGACCTTGCATCAATCGATTCAGCTAAATAAGAGTATATAAAATGAGTAATTTATTTTCTTTAGAGGGCAAAGTTGTCCTGATCACTGGCGCTAGCCGTGGTATTGGTAAGGCCATTGCAAACACATTAGTAGCACAAGGTGCAAAAGTAGCGGGCACAGCAACAAGCGAGTCGGGTGCGGCTAAAATTAGTGACTACTTAGGTGATAACGGTAAGGGCTATGCGTTAAACGTAACTGATCCTGCATCGATTGAGGCGACATTAGCGGCAATTAAAGCCGATTTAGGTGATATTGATGTGTTAGTAAATAATGCAGGTATTACGCGCGATAATTTATTGATGCGCATGAAAGAAAATGAGTGGGACGATATTATCGATACCAACTTAAGTTCTATCTTCCGTTTATCTAAGGCCGTACTTCGCCCAATGATGAAGAAAAAGAACGGCCGTATCATCAATATCGGCTCAGTAGTGGGAACTATGGGTAATGCGGGTCAAGCCAACTATGCAGCTGCTAAAGCGGGTGTTATCGGCTTTTCTAAATCACTAGCGCGTGAGGTAGCCTCTCGTGGTATTACAGTAAACGTGGTTGCACCTGGTTTTATTCAAACAGACATGACCGATGATTTGACAGATGAGCAAAAAGCAGCAACGCTTGCAAACGTACCTGCGGGTCGTTTAGGTCAGCCAGATGAGATTGCAGCTGCAGTATGTTATTTAGCATCTGACGCCGCTGCGTATGTATCAGGTGAAACTTTGCATGTAAATGGTGCGATGTATATGGTTTAAGTTCGCAATGCGAATTAAATAAACTAGAAATTGCATGCGGGTTTGCTAAAAAATATTGAATTTTTCGCAAACTTGCTTTAAACATACTTGAAATCGCTGTGAAAATAAGCGATAAAAGATAAAATAAACACTCAAGAGGTTTGACCAGCAAATTATTTATGGTCAAAAGATTGAATCAGAGAATTATCGGACGTAAACTACGCCGCAATCTGAAAATAACGCATTGGCGTTTTTAATAAAGGAAAGAAGAATGAGCGATATCCAAGAACGCGTAAAGAAAATTATCATCGAACAGCTAGGTGTTAAAGAAGAAGAAGTTAAAAACGAAGCTTCATTCGTTGATGACCTAGGTGCAGACTCTCTTGATACTGTTGAATTAGTAATGGCTCTTGAAGAAGAGTTCGATACTGAGATCCCAGATGAAGAAGCTGAAAAGATCACTACAGTACAATCTGCAATCGATTACGTTACAGCTCACGCTGAGTAATTAATCGCAAATTAAGGGCAGCATTCGCTGCCTTTAATCTTTATATCCAAACCACCTCAAAGTACATGATTCAATTCCAAACCCTCACTCATCATCAGCAATTAAATTGTTATTGCTTAGCGTTGGTTAATGGTTTGAGACTCGCACTTTGAGGTAGCTTGGGTATGATCATCCCCAATACTAATAACATAACTAGCAACAGCGTTAACGCTGAAATAAACTGAGCTAAGTTAATTGGTATAATAATAATTCCTTATTGGAGGCAAACCGTGGCTAAACGTCGTGTCGTCGTAACTGGCTTAGGAATGTTGACGCCGCTAGGCAATGATGTTCAATCAACCTGGCAAGGCTTATTAGATGCTAAAAGTGGTATTCAAAATATTACCCACTTTGATACATCAAAATTTGGTACTCACTTCGCTGGTTTAATCAATGATTTTGATGCATCGGCTTACATGTCACCAAAAGATGCTAAAAAAATGGATTTATTTATCCAGTATGGCATTGCAGCGGGTGTTCAAGCTTTTCAAGATTCTGGCCTCGAAGTTACTGAACAAAACGCATCACGCATTGGTGTAGCGGTGGGTTCAGGCATTGGTGGCTTAACCCTTATTGAAGAAAACCACGTAAAATTATTAAACAGCGGCCCACGTAAGTTATCGCCGTTTTATGTACCGTCTACCATTATTAATATGATCTCGGGTCATTTATCTATAATGCACGGCTTACGTGGTCCTAATATTTCAATTGTAACGGCATGTACTACAGGCCTGCACAACATTGGTCACGCCGCACGTATGATTGCCTACGGCGATGCCGATGCAATGGTTGCCGGTGGTGCAGAAAAAGCGTGTACGCCAATTGGAATGGGTGGCTTTAACGCCGCACGTGCGCTTTCAACGCGTAATGACGATCCACAAGCAGCGTCTCGCCCGTGGGATAAAGACCGTGATGGTTTCGTACTTTCTGATGGTGCCGGTGTGGTGGTTGTTGAAGAATACGAACACGCTAAAGCCCGTGGCGCTAAAATTTATGCAGAACTTGTTGGTTTTGGCATGAGTGGTGATGCCTACCACATGACCTCACCACCAGAAGATGGCGCAGGTGCAGCCCTGGCAATGGAAAACGCATTAAACGATGCGCAAGTAAATGCTGAGCAAGTTGGCTACATTAACGCACACGGTACGTCTACTCATGCGGGTGACAAAGCAGAAACGTCAGCGGTTAAAACCATTTTTGGTGATTCAGCTAAAGATGTAATGGTAAGTTCATCAAAATCTATGATGGGTCACTTACTTGGAGCGGCGGGCTCTGTTGAGTCGATAGTGTCTATTTTATCGTTGACCGAGCAAAAAGTGACGCCAACAATTAACTTAGATAATCCTGATGAAGGCTGTGATTTAGATTACGTGCCGCACACCGCACGTGATGCTAAACTTGATTACGCTTTGTGTAACTCATTTGGGTTTGGTGGTACTAATGGCTCGTTACTGTTTAAAAAGGTATAATCTTTTTTAACAACGAACGATAATAAGAACCCAGTTGTTTAACTGGGTTTTTTTATGTGTAAAAAAATATGCAAACAATAATAGCAGCAAACGAAACCAGTAGCATAAGCACCCGTGATAGGGGCTTAAACTATGGCGATGGCTTTTTTACCACCGCAATGATTACTGATGGACAGGTTGAGCATTGGGCTTATCACAAAGCACGCTTGATTGAATGCGCGCAGCGTTTAGGGTTTCCGGCGCTTGAGTTTACAGCTCTTGAGTCGCACATTACTCAGCAAGTAGCATCACAGGCGCAAGCGGTTGTTAAAATTGTGGTAACACGCGGCGAGGGCGGGCGAGGCTATGCGCCACCAAGCGAATGTAATTTAAATATTATTGTGAGTGTTTTACCTTATCCAAAACATTACAACAGCTTACCAGATACGGGCATTAGTTTAGCTATTAGCCCGATTAAGCTGGCCGTTCAACCTCATTTAGCTGGGCTTAAAACTTTAAATAGGCTTGAACAAGTATTGATCAAAAATGCCCTGCAAGCTCAGCATACCGATGATGCGTTAGTCCTTGATTGCAACAACAATGTAATTGAAACCTCAGCGGCTAATATTTTTGCAATAAAAAATAATAAGGTATTTAGCCCAAGGCTCGATGAATGCGGTATTAAAGGTGTTTTTCTACAATCTTTATGTGATAAATTAGCCGTTGAATTTAAAACTGTCAGCGTTGATGACCTTACCCAAGCAGACGCCGTATTTTTATGTAACAGCTTAATGAAAATTGTGCCCGTAAAAAGCCTAGACGAGCACTATTTTGATATTGTGCACAGCCAATCATTACTAAACGAGTTACTAGCCAAGGAGGCTTAGTGTTAAAAGTTATATTATCAGTATTACTACTGGCTTTTTTTAGCTCTGTGATTGGCTACCAGCAATTACAAGCAACGATTCAAACGCCACTAAAGGTAGCTACTAATACCCAATTTAAAGTTGAAAAAGGCACCGGTTTTAATAAGTTATGTCGCCAATGGCAACAGCAGCAGTGGCTAGAGGATTGCTGGCGGTTTCAAATATTAGCTAAACTCGACCCGACCTTGACTGACCTAAAAGCAGGTTTGTACGAGCTAAGCGCAGATAGCGTAATAAACAACATAAAAAAAATAAACCAGGGCGAGCAAATTAGTTTTAGTTTTACCATTATTGAAGGTCAAGCACTTAGAGATGTATTAAATACGGTAAAAATTGCTCCACATTTACAAAACGATTTAAAGCTCGAACAGCTTGGCGAGCAAATAATCGGCAAGCAAACTCACCTTGAAGGGTGGTTGTTTCCCGATACTTATCATTATCATAGTAACGACAGCGCGAGTAGTTTATTAAAACGCGCTGCGCAAAAAATGCAGCAAACATTGGCAGATGCATGGCAGCAACGGGCAAGTGATTTACCTTACAATACCGCCTATGAAGCCCTGATAATGGCTTCTATTATCGAAAAAGAAACCGCGCTTGCCAGTGAGCGCCCGTTAATTGCTTCGGCGTTTATTAATCGCTTAAATACCAATATGCGCTTACAAACCGACCCAACCGTAATATATGGACTAGGCGAAGATTTTGACGGCGATATCAAACGTAAAGACCTAAGAAATTACACCCCGTATAATACCTATCGTATTAACGGATTACCGCCCACACCGATTGCTATGCCTTCCAAAGAAGCTATTTTAGCGGCGGTAAATCCGCCCAAAAGCGAGTATGTTTACTTTGTAGCAAAAGGTGATGGTAGTCATCAGTTTTCAACCACATTAAAACAACATAATGCGGCGGTTAACCAGTATATTTTAAATAAAAAGAATTAGTGTTTATGAAACCAAAATTTATAGTTATAGAAGGCCTAGAGGGCGCGGGTAAATCTACCGCCATTGCCCTGTGCCAAGACTTTTTAAATCATCACCATGTTGATTTTATCAATGTGCGCGAACCCGGTGGAACACCACTGGCTGAATCGTTACGTACTTTAGTAAAAGCAGAACACCAAGAAGAAATAGCTTTTGAAACTGAGCTGCTAATTATGTATGCCGCGCGTTCACAACTAATGCATAATGTGATCAACCCAGCGCTTGAACAAGGCCAATGGGTATTGGCTGATCGTCACGATTTATCGTCACAGGCGTATCAAGGCGGTGGGCGAGGAATTAGTGCAAACACGTTAGCGTCGCTATCGTCTATGGTGTTAAAAGGTTTAAAACCCGATTTAACTATTTACTTAGATATAGACCCTGTTATTGGCCTTGAACGTGCAAAAGGCCGGGGTGAGCTAGATAGAATTGAGCAAGAAGCCATTGAGTTTTTTCAGCGCACCCGTATGCGTTACATTGAGCTTGCAAATGATGACGACAGCATAAAAACAGTTGATGCCAACCAAAGTATTGATAAAGTGCACCGTGATATTACCAATGTACTACGCACGTTTTTTTCAGGGTTAAAATAATATGGCATTGCCGTGGCTTAATGAGGTAGAGCAACGTTTAACTCAAAGCTATAAAGCGCAACGTTTTCATCATGCGCAACTGTTTTGTGGGCCCATTGGGGTTGGCAAATTTGAACTAAGTGAGCAACTCGCAAACAGTTTGCTATGCCAAAATACGCAAGTACAGTTAAGTAGCCCCACTAGCGTACTAAGCCCTTGTGGGCAATGTAAAAGTTGTTCATTAAACTTAGCGGGTACACACCCTGACAAACGCATTACCCAAGTAGAAGGGCAAAGCATAGGTGTTGATGATATTCGCGGCATAAGCGATTTTATGCACCAGTCCGCGGCTCAAAATGGCAATAAAGTAGCGATTATTCAAAACTGCGAAAAAATGACCACCGCAGCCGCTAATGCGTTATTAAAAACCCTTGAAGAGCCAAGTAATAGCCGGTTTTTAATTTTGACTACCAGCCAAGTGGCGCAGTTACCAGCGACTATTTTAAGCCGTTGTGCTAAAACCGAAGTTAAAGTAACTAATAATCAATTAGCTCAACAATGGCTTAGCTCTCTAGATGTGCCTAATTATCCGTGGTTGTCGTTATTTTATAGCCAACCACTACAAGTAAAGCAGTGGCAACAGCAAAATCAGCTAGAAAATATTGATACGCTTTATAAATTTGCAACTGAGTTTAAACAAAGCCATAATTTCAATGCGTTAGTCGATATAATAAATAAACAGCCTGAGCTTGTTCGTATTTTTACTTTATTTTTAAGTGAGCAGCTTAAACAACAGCTTTTAAATGGTATGAGTTTTGACTCTTACCAAGTAGCTCAGCAAGCGCTGAATGATTTTTTACAGAATAATATACAAATACTTGGGCTAAATTTACCGCTTGCGGTATCACGACTAGCGTACATATTACGTAACCAATAAAAAGGACTAGATATGCAAGAGCTATTAGTAGATATAGACGACCTTGACGAACTATATCGCTGTTACATGCCTTTTTTAAAAAAAGGTGGCTTATTTGTACGCACTAATATGCGTTATGAACCAGGATATTCACTTGCCTTACGCGTTACCTTGCCAGATGCGCTAGAAGATGACGTGGTTACCGGAAAGGTTACGTGGGTCACTCCACAAGGCGCTCAGAGCTCAAATCCACCGGGGATCGGCATTAGCTTTTTAGATGACAAAACCAATCTAAACGCGAAGATCGAAAAACTGCTGGGGACTATGTTAAACTCCGGCAATCCAACTTATACCATGTAGTAAAAACAGGCCTTATTTTGATTGTAGATTCTCATTGCCATTTAGACCGTCTTGATTTTGATAAACTCGATTTAAACCTAGACCAAGTACTTGATAACGCTCGCGCTAAAAAAGTAGAACATTTTTTATGTGTAAGCGTCACACTTGATCAGTTCCCCAATATGCTAGAGCAAATAAAACATTACAACGACGTTTCTGCGTCATGTGGTGTGCACCCGCTTGATCAAAAAGACGCACTCAATAAACAGCAATTAATTGATTTAGCCTCACACGACAAAGTAGTAGCCATTGGCGAAACTGGGCTTGATTATTACTATGCAAAAGACACTCATGCAGTGCAACAAGCGAGTTTTGTTGGCCATATTGAGGTAGCTAATGAATTACAAAAGCCACTTATTATTCATACCCGTGATGCCCGTGCCGATACCATTAATTTAATGCGTGAGCACAAAGCAGAAAATTGCGGTGGAGTATTACACTGTTTCACTGAAGATTGGGATATGGCCAAAAAAGCCATTGATATGGGTTTTTATATTTCTATTTCAGGCATTGTGACTTTTAAAAATGCGGTAGAGCTTAAAGAAGTAGTAAAACAAATTCCACTCGATCGACTGCTTATTGAAACCGACTCGCCTTACTTAGCGCCAGTACCATATCGTGGTAAAACTAATCAGCCAGCGTATGTTGAAGACGTTGCTTATTACATTAGTGAGCTCAAAGGCATTAGCTTTAACGAGTTGGCAAAAGCCACCACTGATAACTTTTACTCTTTATTTAAATTAGCAGCTAAAGGCTAACCTCATGACGACTCTCTCGGTGCAACACCCACTGTTACTTATGGGGCCCATGGTGCGCCGAGCAGAAAAAACCGCAGTATGTATTCAGTTTGCTACTTCAAAGCCAGTAAATTGCCGTATAGAGTTAATTGACTACGAGTGCTATAGCGAGCAAGACACCATAAGGCTGGGGGAGCATTTATTCTTACAGTTTGTGGTAATTAAACCTATAAACAGCCAGTTCCCGCGCGATACCTTATTATCATACCAACTATTTTTTGATGACAGCCCTGTTGATTTATCTTCGTTTAGCTTTAATAATCAGCCATTACCTGAATTTGTGATCCCCAAAAAACTGACACAAATATTACATGGTTCGTGCCGCAATGCGCATCATCCTGCAAAAGACAGCCTAGTAAGCTCAAGCCATTGGCAAGCCGTTCAGCGAAGTAATGAACAGCAGGGTGCACAGTTATTATTGCTTTCGGGCGATCAAATTTATGCCGACGATGTAGCGGGCCCTATGCTACTAGCGATACATCAGCTAATTAAGCACTTAGGTATTTATAAAGAGCAGCCACTTGATTTAGATTTACCCGCTGATATTGCAGAACAGTTGTATGGTCGCCATTACTTGTTGCCAACTACCTCATGGAAAAACCGCTCAAAACTAGGTATTGGCTATTGGTTAAAAAAAGACGAACCGCATTTTTCTAGTGTAAAAGCGTATAACCACCTGATTCATTTTGAAGAGTTCGTAGCGCTGTATTTACTCAATTTTAGTAGCCAAGCATGGCAATACATTAACCTAAATAACTTAAGTTACTCAGGTGGTAACGAAAAAAATCAAACGCTATTTAATGCAGAAAAAGCCGCATTAATTGACTATGCACAAGGTTTAGCAGAGGTAGAGCGATTGTTTGCCAATGTATCTACCTTAATGATGTTTGATGACCATGATGTAACCGATGATTGGAACCTCACCGCAGGGTGGGAGCAAGCCATTAATCAAAACCCTAGCAGCAAGCGTATTGTAAATAATGGCTTAGCGAGCTATTGGTTGTTTCAGGGAATGGGCAACGACGCACTACAAAAAACCGGATCGTTACTGAGCCCTTTTAACGACTGCTTAGCTGGCGACAAGCAATGGCAATTTAAAGCGTTTGATAAACACCTTAACGACTTTAGCCATTGGCATTATGAGTTAATGACCATTCCTAAAGTGGTGGTGCTCGATACCCGTACTCACCGTTGGCGTAATGAGCAAAACTTTAATGAACCCTCAGGCTTACTTGATTGGGAACGCCTCACAGAGCTTGAAGAAAGCCTATTAAGCCATGACCAAGTCATTATTGTATCGCCTGCTCCAGTATTTGGAGTTAAATCGATAGAGGCAATTCAAGCGGTGTTTAACATGTGTGGGCAACCACTTATGGTTGATGTAGAAAACTGGATGGCCCACGAAGGCTCAGCCAAAAAGTTACTCAACACTTTTAGACGCACAGACACTCCAAACGAAACACTGATTTTATCGGGCGATGTACACTATTCATTTTGTTTTTCGGTGCAAAAGCGTTTTGGCGATCATCCCAACAGAATTTGGCAACTTACAGCCAGTGGCATTAAAAATGAGTTTCCACGCAAGCTAATAAATGTACTCGACAAGCTCGACTCTATTTTATACGGCCCTAAAAGCCCACTTAACTTTTTTACCAAACGCTGGCATATGGAAGTAGACAAGCACCAAACTAAAGGAAAAGGGCAAAAGTACCTAGTAAGCGATTCAGCGATTAGTTTAGTCACGCTTGAAGCGGGTAATTTAGCAAGGTACCAACTAATCCACGGCGACGGCCACACCACCGAATTTGATTTAGAAGAGCAGTGATTTAATACAAGAATTAGGTCGCTATTATTGCCAACTTGTAGCAGCGATTTCATGTCGCGTCATTTTTTTAATGTCGCGAGCGACGGGCGACGGGTTTCGAGATTAGGCCCGTAACCCGACCCCCGTAGCCCGTTAACTTCGTCGTTTTTTAATCCGTTTTGGTGCCGGTAACTTGTTGGTTAATATAGCCAAACATAACACCACTATAAACAGCATTGAGTTTGCACCGGCCTGCAAAGAGTAATCAACCGACGAATGCAGCATCATGGCTATAATGGCAGTAGCACAGCCAAACGCCACCCCCTGATAAAGCGCTGTTTTACGCGTTCTCATAGTATTAATACATAACCACAAACAATAAAGCACTAGCAGCCCTAGCAACGCTGTGGCAGGAATACCCAGCTCAACTGCAAATTGTACATAATCGTTATGCGCATTGTCGTAGTAGCCAGAGTAGGGCTCAGATTGAAATGCAGGAAATGCGGTATAAAAAGTACCGCCACCAGAGCCAAATAATGGGTTATCTAAAATCAGCGGAATTGAGTCACGTACAACTTCATCCCGTGTTTCCGATTGCAAGCTGGTTTCGCTAATACGTTGTTTTACTTTTTCTACATCGAAAATAGCACCAATAATAATTAAATCGATAATAAAAAAGCTCACAATCAGCAATTTAAAGGCTTTAGGCTTTTGCTTATAAACAAACAGCGCCAATAAGCTCACTATAATTAAGGCGATAAAAAAGGCCGAATTACCCATACGGCTACGAGTTAAAATAAGCGCCACAATAATAATAATTAATGAAATACGTAAAATGATTTTAGAACTTAATAATATTTCGGCCCAGGCACGTAGCGTTTGCTTTAAAGTAGGTTTATAGCCGTTGTTAGTGCGTTTTAGTTCGCTAATTAAAACACCAATGCCTAAACATAGGCACAATGCTAAATAGTTAGCTAAAAAGTTAGAATAGGTAAAAGTGCCAATTGCACGATCGGTGTGTTTGTAGCCAAATAAAGGGCTTACTATATCGGGAGATAAGTTTAAATAACTAGCGTACAACGCCTGAAATACACCGGCACAAATAACAGCATAAATTAACTTTTTAATTCGCTCTGCACTATTGCAGTAGTTAAATATTAACCAGCTCAGCATGAGTAAAAAACAGGTTTTTAATAACATTTGTTTGGTTTGAAATGCATCAACACTCACGCCAAACAGCTGTATACCACAAACTAAAATAACTGCACTTAGAGTAAAAAATAGTGGCCAGGAATAGCGAGGCGGAAATAGTGCTTGGTTGTTATTTAACACACTGTGGGTAAGGTGAGTAATAAAGGTAAAGCTAGTTAAAATGCCAATAGCTAAAATTGCCCAAGGTCGGTAACTACCTAAAGGAAGAGGAAGTAGAAATAGGATCAAACAAATTAAAAAAAATATAAAACGATTCAAAATAAACTCAAACAAAGTAAAAACGCAGCCAATAGGCTGCGTTTGAATATACTTATGGTAAAAACTAGTTACCGACTTCAGATATACCGTTATCACCGCCTGTACCACCAGAGCCTGGAGGTGTTGGTAATGTTGGTAAACTGCCTACTGGCGGAGCAGGCTGACCTACACCCGGGCCTGCAGCGGTTGCTTCAGAAGCAGTTGTAGCGTCAACACCTGCAGTAATTGCAGCAAGTGTAATTGCATCAGAGTCTAAACCTGCAGCCGTAAGTGCAGCTAAAAAGTCAGAAATTAACGGATTGTCTGCACCAAAATTGGCAACAACAGCTGCAACCATCGCATCAATGTCTGCAGCGCCACACGCGGCATTTAGTAATTTCTCGTCTAATTCAACTTTTTCTTTGTTTTTACAAATACGTTTAATAGCTTCTACTAAGTCTTCGCGTAATTGCTCAGATGAAGTATCTGCCGTAACGTTATTAAGAATGTCAATAATGTTATTTATGCTCACTTCTTGAACCACAGCATCGTTATCCGTTTGTGCATAGGTTGGAAGAGCAGTAAGAGCTGTTGCGCTAGCTACTAAGCCAGCTAAAAGTAATTTTTTCATTTCTCGTCCCTAGGTTGAGTTTTAATTGCAAAATTTTAGCGCATCGGCGCAAAAAGTAAACTCTTTATTTACGCCATTTTCATTAGATTTAATAATTTTTGATGGTGACAGTATTAAATTACCTTGTACCCCATCACATCCCAAGGATTCGAGTATCTCTAACGTTTCAGTCTTTTCAATTAAACAGGCTAAAACTTTAATGCCAAAGCCATGACAAATATTATTAACTGTTTGAATATAAAATTGACTTTGTGGGTTAGTTACTAAGTCTTGAATGTAGCTACCATCTATTTTTACATATTCAATATCAAGACCTTGTAAATATCTAAACGATGTTAAGCTGGTGCCAAAGTGCTCAATACATACATTAATACCCAGCTCTTTAATTGCATCTATATGTAACGAAGCTACGTGCACATTATAGAGCAAACCAATTTCATGTAGTTCGAATACCAGATTTGTTTTAATAACGGGTTTAGTGTGCGAATAAAGGGTGAGCCATTGTATAAAGTCAGTTGAGTACAACGATGCCTTGCTAATATTAAGTGCAAATACATCATTAGGGTAATGTTCTTTTATATCTACAAAGCTTCGTATAATTTTTTTATCGAGTTCTTCGGTTAAATTTAACTTTTCAGCCATGGCGAATAAGTGGCCATTATTTACTTTTTCACCCTCATGAATAAAGTGGGCAAATACTTCAAAATAACATTGAGAGTCAGTTTTATTCGCTTGCTTTACGGGCTGCACTGAAAAGCTCACTTCACCCGCATTGATAATCGACTTAATTAAAGTACGCCATTGGTTAACACTAAATAATGACTCTTTATCGGTATTGTCTAATGTAGCATCTTCGCCAAAAGTGCAACTAGTATCAAGCAACGACAATACTTCGCCCAAGGCAGCTCCTTGCTCAATGCCAACTATGGCTAAATTAGCGTAACCATTAATGTGTGAGCTATTTTCTTTTTGACTTAATTTATCACTCAGATCTAAACGAGCTTTACTTAAAAATAAAACATCATACGGGGCCAATAAAACGAACGTTCCCCCGTTGAGCCTAAATAAAGATGAATTTGGTAACTCATCAGCAAGCTGTTTAAGTATTTTTGCTGCATCAAGTACATGCTGATCGCCATCTTGATAGCTTACAACTTGGTTAATATTATTTAACGAGGGCAGGGTAAGCATCATTGCGGTAATGGGTGTATCGTCAGTAATATTATTAACAACTGAATTAAAGTGGTTTTCAAACGACTTACGGTTACCTAACCCCGTTAATGAGTCTATGTATACCTCTTCGGTCAGTGCTTGAGTTTGTTTTGTTAGTGAGTCAAACGTACTTTGTAGATTTAAAACCATGTTATTAATGGCTTGTGTAACAGTGCGAAGTTCTCGTGCAACCGGTATTTCTTTATTTAAGGTAAAACGCTTTCGTGTTACTAGCATAGCTTGGTTTTCTACTGCTTGTAGTGGCTTAAATACCGCACGTAATATTAAAAATGCAATTGCCAGCGAAGCTGCTAACAGTAAAAACGAGCTGTATAAGCTGCGCAAGGTGTGCTGCCACAAGGTTAAATACGATTGCCCAGTATGGCTGGTTACATCAAGAGTGCCTGCCATCATCCAGCCATTATTTATTTCAGAATGCATAGTTGGTGCACTTAGTTCAACAGCACCTATAAACCAGCTAGGAACAGACTCTACACGCTTAGGGTTTTGTAATTCAAAAACGATGTTGTTTTGCACGTCAGTAAATTTAATTTGGCTATAGTAACCAGAGTCAAAAATAGCGGTTGCCATCGTCTCGGCAATCATTAGGCTGTCGTCTTCTAAATAAGGAGAGATAGAAAGACCTAAACTGGTAGCGGTATCTTGCGCGTGGCTAGCCATTTGCGTTTGTAAGTAATTACGGGTTGTATCAACGTCGGTAATAACGCGCACACAAAACGAAATTATCGAAATTAAAATTATCAAGCCATATACTTGAGTCTTTAAACTCAATCCATATTTAAAGAGTCGAGACATAACTACTAGTTCCTTTATTGTTATCGTTGGCAGGCGCAAGCTCACCTTGTTCAATTCGCTCAAGCATAGTGTTCCAAGCAGAAACACCACGACTATTTTTAACCTTATTACCTAACCCTTTCGATTTAGCTAACCATAAACCTTGGCCATTAAAACTATATATAGGTTTTAAGTCACCACGGTTACTAGCAGGTACCAATTTTGTATTAAAGTTATCAAGCACTAGCGGTATTTGATTAGGCTGTTCAAAGTATATAAGCACCATGTGAGGTTGATTAACCGTACGCTGGCGAACATACATAAAGCGTATTTTATCTTCAGGGATTCCTAAGGCAATTAAAGTAAAATACTTTGCAATAACATAGTCTTCACAGTCACCCATTCCTACCCCCAAGCTTTCTAATGGCGTGGCCCAGTAATCTTTTTTTTGCCAAAGCTCGTCATCGGTTTTGTACTTTATGTGTTTATTAAAAAAGTCATTGACTAAATGAATTTTTTGCCATTCGCTTTTGTCAGCCGAGTCATCTATGAAACTCAGCCATTTTTTTATTCTTTGGTGGCCAGCATCACCATAAAACTGTTTGGCACGGGTAATTATATCGCTATTACGCAAATGTAAAAGCATGTCTTGTGCACAAGCAAAAAAAGACACTAATATAATTATGCAAATTCCTACCCGCACAAAGCCCATCCCTAAAAAATTAACGCGCTAATTATATTCCCATTGAAACTAAAATGATAGGTTACAAAAAAAGCAAAAATCTATTAGTTAACAAAAATTTAACATAAAACAATCAAAAAGACTGCTTTTTATCTTGAGGGATTAAATGTGTTGTGTATAATAGCCGCCCATACGGACAGTAGCACTTAAAATATTTGCTTAATTTGGCAAAAACATTAGCAAGTAGCTACGGAATAAAAAAGTTAAGAAAAAGGAATTGAAGTGAAAGTATTAAAAGCAGTCTTGCCTGTTGCAGGCTTGGGTACGCGTATGTTGCCAGCTACTAAAGCAACGCCAAAGGAAATGCTTCCACTAGTCGATAAACCTCTCATTCAATACGTTGTAAACGAAGCAGTAAAAGCCGGCATTAAAGAAATTATACTGGTTACCCATGCATCTAAAAACGCAATAGAAAATCATTTTGATACCAGCTTTGAACTAGAAGCGACCCTAGAGGCCCGCGTAAAACGCAGCTTGCTAGAGGAAGTTCGTTCAATAATCCCGCGAGATGTAAGCATTATATCGGTTCGTCAATCAGCGCCGTTAGGCTTAGGTCACGCAATACTTGAAACCCGGCCAATTATTGGCAATAACCCTTTTGCTATTTTGTTGCCCGACGTAATTATCGATCAATATAAATCAAATCTTAAGGTTGATAACTTAGCTCAAATGATCGACCAATTTGAGCGCACCCAGCATAATCAAATTATGGTTGAGCCCGTCCCACATGAAGAAGTGCATAACTATGGTGTGGTTGATTTAGCAGGTAAAAAAATCCAGCCCGGTGAAAATGCAGCCATTACCAATATGGTTGAAAAACCAAATAATGACGAAGCACCCAGTAATTTAGCCATCACAGGTCGTTATGTTGTATCGCCTGCTATTTGGGATTTACTCGAATTTACGCCTCCTGGTGCTGGCGGGGAAATACAATTAACGGATGCATTACTGCAGTTACGTCATCTTGAAACAATTGAAGCGTATCATTTAAAAGGTAAGTCACACGACTGCGGTTCAAAACTAGGCTATATGCTCGCAAATGTAGAATACGCAATGCAGTCAAGCACAATGGGTGAAGAGTTTACTAAACGTGCTAAAGCACTACTAGGGTCTTAAAGGTTTAAAATGAAAGTTACATTTTACGGAATTGGCTATGTAGGCCTTGTACAAGCCGCTGTTCTGGCAGATTCAGGACACGACGTATGCTGTGTTGATATCGATGAAACTCGCATAGAAAATCTAAAAAAAGGCATTATTCCTATTTATGAGCCAGGTTTAACACCGTTAGTTGAAAAAAACTTCGCGCAAGGGCGTTTAACATTTACAACAGATGCTCAATTTGGTGTTGAATTTGGTGAACTGCAGTTTATTGCAGTAGGAACTCCGCCAGACGAAGATGGTTCTGCAGATCTAAAATACGTATTAAAAGTAGCAGAAACCATTGCTACATATATGAAAAGTCCAAAATTAATTATCGACAAGTCAACAGTACCTGTTGGCACTGCGGATAAAGTTAAAGCGACAATACAATCTGTACTTGATAGCCGTAAAAGTGATTTAACCTTTTCAGTGGTATCAAATCCTGAGTTTTTAAAAGAAGGGGCTGCAGTTAATGATTGTAAACGTCCTGATCGCATAATTATTGGTACAGATTCAGCTGATGCAGAAGAACAAATGCGAGAACTATATGCGCCATTTAATCGAAATCACGAAAAAATTATAGTAATGGATATTAAAAGTGCCGAGCTTACCAAATATGCTGCTAACTGCATGCTTGCCACTAAAATCAGCTTTATGAATGAAATGGCGAATATCGCTGAACACGTGGGTGCTAACATTGAACATGTACGCCACGGTATTGGTTCAGACCCGCGTATTGGCTACCAGTTTATTTACCCAGGTTGTGGCTACGGTGGCTCATGCTTCCCAAAAGATGTACAAGCACTTGTACGAACAGCCGGTAATATCGGTTACGAATCAAAAATTTTAAAAGCAGTTGAAGCCGTAAACTATGCGCAAAAAAATAAGTTGTTTGAATATATAAGCAAACATTATGGTACTACAGAGGATAGTCTTGATTTAAGTGGTAAAACGTTTGCTTTATGGGGTTTAAGCTTTAAGCCTAATACGGATGATATGCGAGACGCGCCAAGTCGTGTTCTCATGGAACAGCTTTGGAAAGCGGGTGCTAAAGTACAAGCATACGATCCTGAAGCGATGAATGAAACTCAGCGTATCTATGGAACGCGTTCAGATTTAAGCTTAATGGGGACTAAAGAATCTGCGCTAAACGGTGCTGATGCTCTCGTTATTTGTACTGAATGGCAAAACTTCAAAGCACCAGATTTTTCTTTAATTAAGCAGCAGCTTAGTGAAGCTGTTATTTTTGATGGCCGAAATTTATTTGAGCCTGAAAGATTAGCAAAAAAATCATTCCGTTATTATTCAATTGGCAGGTGCAGTGTATAACATGAAAATATGTTTATCTATTTTGACAACGGGAACCAGACCAGAAACATTATCATTTTGTTTGAATTCAATCACTAAATTAAGATTACCTGTAGTTGATAAGTTTAGTGTATTAATTGTAGAGAATAATGCTTTACCTAATGAAGGCGTTGTCTCATTAATAAATAGTTTATCTGAAACATCAGATATTGAATTTACACATGTTTTAGAGCCTAAAAAAGGCATTCCATATGGCAGAAATGCTGGGCTTAAATTTGCAATTGATAACAACTATTCTCACTTGGCTTTTGTTGATGACGACGCTGAGATTGATACTGAGTGGCTTTATGAGTTAGTAACGAGACTTAAGAACGACGATGTTCAAGCTGTTACTGGGCCACAAAAACCTATATTTCCAAAAAATACAAAACCTGTATTCAAAAATGCGACTGTTTACAAAGAACGCAATTTAGATGACGGTAAATTGTGCAAATGGGCAGCAACAAACAACGTATTATTTGATGTAAAGTTTGCCAATGAAAATGGAATCTGGTTCAGCGAAGATATGAAAACCGGTGGAAGTGATAAAGAGTTTTTTTCTCGTTACTCAAAAGCAGGGGCCAAGATCTGCTGGGTCAAAAATGCGATTGTTAATGAATATGTAGAAAATGAACGTATCAACTTCTCTTGGGCTATAAAAAGAACATTTAGGTTTGGTGGTACAGGTTACAGAATAGAGCAATCAAATAAAGGGAAATCACTTGCTTTAGCTTTTTGTTTCTTGAAAGGGGCTATTTATATTTTAAAAGGCTTTTTAGGGTGTTTACTTTTGCCGCTCAAGAAAAACAAAAGTTGGTTGGATGGCCCTTGTGATATTGCCCATGGGGTTGCTTTCTTTACCAGTGTTTTTACTGGTGGAAAACTTAAAAAATACACATGAAAAAACAGTGACAACTTACAATGCTAAAAATTAATAAGCAATTTGTGGAAAGTGCTCTGCTATTTATGTGTTTTACAGGTCTGTTATTTAATACGCTGTTTGGCGCTATAGCGGCATTATGTTTTTTAATCAGTGGCGTGCTGTTTTGTATACTTTACGAAAATAAATTATTAGACCTGCTTATTAATAATAAGCTGCTTTTAGCAATACCATTACTAGCTATGGTATCTAGCGCTTGGTCAGATATCCCACTTACAACATTACGAGGTGGTATTCAGTTATTGCTGACTACAGTATTTGCAATGATAATCGCAGCGGCTGTTCGTTTTGATTCGTTCATTAAAATTGCAGGGTTCTGTTTTTTTGTAACAATGTTTTTATGCTTCGTATCTGACAGGTATGCCTTAAATGGTATGACAGGCGAGCATAGCTTAATCGGTATATTTGATAGTAAAAACTTTTTATCAATGAATGCAGCTTTAAGCGTTTTAGTTGGCTTTGCTGTTTATAGCAATACTAACCTTCGGCCAAAAGTTAAAATGTTTGGGCTAGTGCTAGTTGTTTTGTCATTTTCAGTTTTGCTCAAAGCCAATAGCTTAGGTTCCATAGTAACAACCATTTTAGTGATCCTATTGGCTTTTTTATATATTTATTATCAGAGGATTAAATTGTCTTTGTTTGTAAGAGGTCAATTTAACTGGCTTATAGTTATAAGCTTTTTAATTTTCGTTGCAACTTTAATTTTAATTGGGAATAGCAACACATTTGATAATGTAATGTACGATCTGGGTAAAGATCCAACATTAACAGGGCGTACATTTATTTGGTCACGAGGGATAGAGAGTATTACTGAAAATCCAATTTTTGGATTGGGATTTCAAAGTGCATTTTATGTAGGCAACCCATTAGCAGAAGAAATTTGGGAATTTGCTCATGTCCCTTCAGGTGCTGGATTCAACTTTCATAATATGTATATCGATATAACGGTAGAAATGGGGCTACTAGGTGGTTTTATTTTTATTTTGTTACTTGGCAAGTTTATTCGGTTATTAGCGAACAACAAAAAATTAGAATTTGGTAGTAAAGAAGGGTTTGCTTTTATGGTGTTCTTGTATATGTTTTTGCAGACCTTTTTGGAAGCTGGTTGGTTTTCACAATTTACAATTTCACATTTTTTAATATGTGCTGCATGGATTTATTTAAAACAAAAAACTGAATTAAGGTCTATAAAATTAAGGTGGAATGTATGAGTGGCGTTATAGTATTTGGTGGTTCTGGCTTTATTGGCTCACACCTTATTAATAAATTAGTTAAGAGTAACACATCGCCAATAATTTCAGTCGATATAAAACCACCAAAAGTAAATGTTGAAGGTGTTACTTATATAACTGCAGATGTGAGAGATTTAAGTGCGTTTTCACTTAATGGTAAAAGTATCAGCACTATCTATAATTTTGCAGCTATACATACAACCCCAGGCCATGAACACCATGAATATTATGAAACTAACATTTTAGGTGCGAATGAGGTAACTAAGTTTGCTGAAAATAATGACATAAGTGAGATTATTTTCACCAGTTCTATCTCAGTGTATGGAGCAGGCGAGAGCAGAAAAACTGAGGCATCAACACCAACTCCAGTTTCGTCTTATGGTTATTCTAAAATGATGGCAGAGCAAATTCACAAAACATGGCATGAGCGTAATAAAAGCTCAAAACTGATCATTGTCAGGCCTGCAGTTGTGTTTGGTCCGGGTGAGGGGGGTAACTTTACCCGCCTTGCTAGCTTGTTAGATAAAGGTTTTTTTATATACCCTGGAAGAAAAGATACTATAAAATCATGTATTTATGTTGATGATTTACTTTATGCAATAGAGCACGCCCGAAATAAAAACACTCACTTTGTTTTATTTAATGGTGCATATACCACTCGCTATACCTTAGAAAACATTGTAAATGCTTTTCAAGATCAGCACTTTCCAAATGTAAAAACCATGCTATTTCCTAAAGGTGTAATGTTGGCTGGTGCTTCATTATTAAAAGCAGTGAATTTTCTAGATATCGGTATTCACCCTGAACGTATTTTAAAACTAATAAACTCCACTGATGTATACCCCCAGTGGCTCGAAGATGAAGGCTTGTTATTTGATAATGGCCTTAAAAATGCACTCGCTAAATGGGCCCAAGATACTAATGGGAGCTTTAAGTGAGTGAATTAAATTTATTAGTGGTAATACCTTGCTTAAACGAAGAAGCACACATAGCGAAATTGTTGCAGCAACTCACTAACGAATCACCTAAACTCATTGTTGTTGCTGATGGTGGAAGCAGCGATAACACGTTAGCTATTGTTAATAGTTATTGTAAAAATTATCCAAATATAAAATTAATCAATAACCCGAAAAAAATTCAAAGTGCTGGAATTAATTTAGCTGTAGAAAAATTTGGCAACGATTTTACTTATTTTGCAAGAGTAGATGCACATGGGGAATATCCGTCAAACTTTTTAAAAACACTTTATGAAGAAGTGTTAGCAGTCAAGGCAGATTCTGTCGTGATAAGCATGGATACAGTCGGAATAAATAGTTTTCAAAAGGCCGCTGCCTGCGCACAAAACTCTAAATTAGGTAATGGCGGATCTGCTCATCGTAACGATAGTAATGAGGGTAAGTGGGTTATTCACGGACATCATGCGCTAATGAACATTCAAGCATTTAAGAAAGTAGGTGGCTATGATGAGGTATTTATTGCAAACGAAGACGCAGAGCTTGATTTTAGGCTAACTTCTGCAGGGTATAGAATTTGGTTAACCGCTAAAACAAAGATGAAATATTTCCCACGGGATTCTTTTAATCGCCTCTTTGTTCAATATTATCGTTATGGTGTAGGGCGTGCGAGTAACGCTTTAAAGCACAAACAAATTCCTAAAATACGACAGTTAATACCCTTATCAGTATTTCCATGCTTGTTAATTTGTTTACTTGCTCCAATTAGCTGGATATTTACTATTCCTTTTATTGGCTGGCTAAGCGTGTGTTTAGGTTATGGAGCTTTGCTCGCTTTGAGGAGTCGTTCATTAACTAATCTTCTATCAGGATTTATTGCAGCTACCATGCATTTTGGTTGGTCAATTGGTTTTTGCAATAAGTTGATTACCAATTCAGTTTCTTTCGTTACGGGTAAACCATAATGGCTGAAATTACCATTGCTATATGTACATATAAGCGAGCTGAAATACAGCAAACGTTAGCCTCAATAGCAAATCAGGTATTACCTGAGGATGTGTATATTCGAGTGATTGTTGCTGACAACGATGTTGAGCCAACAATGCGTCGACTCATCGAAGAAACAGCTAAAAGTTTAGGTATTACGCTTACATACATCCATGCACCATCTCGAAATATATCCATTGCGAGAAATGCGTGTTTGATCAATTGTGAAACTCAGTGGCTAGTTTTTATTGATGACGATGAAACAGCCTCAAATACGTGGCTATCTGAATTATATAAAACTGCATTAAATGAAAATGCCGATGTTGTTTTAGGCCCAGTAATATCGGTTTACCCAAGCAACGCACCAAATTGGATAGTTAAATGTGATTTCCATTCAACTAAACCTGTATTTGTTAATGGCGTAATTGAAACAGGGTACACAGGAAACACCTTGTTGAAATTAAGCTCTCAATATTTTGAAAACGAAATGTTTAATTTGTCGCTTGGTAAAAGTGGTGGCGAAGATACAGATTATCTATCAAGAGCTTTCAAAAAAGGGGCAAAATTAGCTTTTGCTGAGAACGCCATAGTTCATGAGCCTGTTCCAAGTGAGCGAGCAACTTTGAACTGGTTGATAAAACGTAAGTTTAGGGTAGGTCAAACTTATGCACTTACTCTATTTAACGCTACTAGTAGTAAGTTTTTTATTACTCAACTTATGTTTAAAGCATTCTCAAAGTTTACATTTTGCTTAATTATGATGGTGTTATTTTGCTTACACCCTGTTAAACGATACAACTGGTTGCTAAGAGGATGTTTACATTTTGGGGTGGTAACTAAGCTGTTTGGTGTGAAAAATATTGAGTTGTATTAATCTATTATGTTTATAAATTTCCGTTTTTTTACCTCACTATTTTTATGTCTTTTTTTTTCACAGAGCGTGTTTGCAAGTGTTGGAAGCTTAATTTGGAATGATGAATTTAACGTTGATGGGCTACCTGATAGTAGTAAATGGCATTACGAACAAGGGTATGTTCGTAATGGCGAAGCTCAACGATATGAAAAAGCAAATAGCTCAAATAGCCGAATAGAAAATGGATTTTTAATAATAGAGTCGCATTATCAACCTGCTAAAAAACCAGAAAATCTATGGCAGTATTTGTTTGATGAACAGCCAAAAGATAGATACAGCTCAGCAAGCTTAACAACAGAGCACTTACCAGGCTTTGGATATGGTCGAATTGAGGTCAGGGCTAAGCTACCACAGGGGCGTGGTGTCTGGCCTGCTATTTGGTTGCTTGGTAGTAATATAAAACAAGTGGGTTGGCCGATGTGTGGCGAGATTGATATTATGGAGTATGTTGGTTTTGAACCAGACAAAATTCACTCAGCTATTCATACAAGTAACCGAAACCATAGAAAGAATAATGCAGCTAATGGTTCTTTAAGAGTCAATAATCTTGCAAATGAGTTTAAGGTATATAGTGTTGAGCGCACTGCCGAACGCATTGATTTTTATATTGATAATTTACTGCATTACAGCTACCACAAAGAAGACAATACCATTAGCTCTTGGCCATTTGATCAACCAATGTATCTAATTATTAACTTAGCTATTGGTGGCGGCTGGGGTGGAAAAAAAGGAATAGATAACACTATTTTTCCACAGCAGTTTGTAATTGATTACGTCAGAGTCTATGGCCAGTAGTTTATATCATTATTTCATGAAAGTAGAGCTGTGAAGTCGCGTTCTTAATATTTCTCAAATCAACGGCAGAATCAATTTCCGAATGCTCTTTACGAGCTATTAATGTAGAACTTTTATAATTTTTAAAGAAGCTAAAACATTCTCCATATTAAAGGCTATGTTTGATTCTTTTTATATTAAATAAATTAGTATGGAAGATAAAATAATTTATGTTAACAATACTTAGATCTATGACTTGTAGTTTAATAGAGTATATTACGCCTTTTTCAACTCAGGTTGCTAAATTGTGGTACCTACGAAAATATTTTTATTTTACAGTTGTTAAATATTTATTGGGTTTTAAGAAAAAGAACATTATTAATGAGTAAAATTAAAACCGTTGCCAATGGAGCAAGTTGGGGGGTTTTTGCAAGTGGTTTTTCAACACTGTTAAAATTTGCCACAATACCAATATTGGCCAGAATGTTAACACCTGAAGATTTTGGCGCTGTAGCTGTTGCAATGGTAGTAATAATGTTTTTCTCACTTTTAGGTGGGAAAGGTGGTTTATCTGCAGCACTTATATATGAAGATAAGTGCACTCAGTTAACGTGGAATTCAGCATTACTAACTAATTTTTTCATTGGAATAGTTAGCACATTAATTCTGTTTATATATGCTCAGGAGATAGCCGAATCATTCGGTGCTTCTGGATATTATCACATACTACAAATTCTCTCTTTAATCATTCCACTGCAATTTATGAATGATATTCTTTCAGCAAAATTATTTAAAGAGTTACGTTTTAAAACTGAATCTAAAATATTGAGCATAACAGACTTTACATCTGTGTTGATTGCAATCGTGCTTGCATTTTACGGAGCTGGTGTTTGGGCATTAGTTGCCCAGCATGTAGTAGCTAATTTATTAAGACTTCTTCTACTATTACTCGTTACAACTGGTTGGTCTTTTAGTTACTCTTTTCAGGAAATAAGAGTACTTTATAAATTTTCATTTCAAACATTTTGGGTTGAAATTGCAAATTTTATCTCATTTTATGCTCCTATCGTTATAGCTTCTAAAGTTATAGGGGTCGCTGCATCGGGTGATATTTCAGTAAAAAACCGTATTACCGCACTACCGGGAGATATCATTCAGCAGGGAATTGCTAAAGTACTGTTTCCAATATTTGTAAGTACTAAAGATAAAGGGGATCAAAAGGAACTTCTTTTGTGGAGTATATGGGTAAATTCAATATTAATGATGCCAATGCTAGTAGGTTTAGCAATTATCTCTGAGTCTGCAGCTAAGGTGCTCTTAGGGCATAATTTTCAGGCAGATTGGTTGGTTCTCTCTTTTTTAGCGTTATCGCGCGCAATTACCGCCCCGTGTGCTGGAATGAACCCTTATCTTAAAGGTGTTGGTCAAATAAGACTATTGTTGATTGCATTTATCATAAGAGCAGCATTAGTTGTTTTGTTTTGTTTTTTTGGAGCAACTAATTTTGGCTTAATCGGCCTTTCCCTCGCATTAGTTGGGTCATCATTCATATCGTTTTTTATTTTATTTTATTTTGTAATGTTATCTTCTGAGTTAACTTTTTCAGAGTTAATTGAGCCAATTAAAAAGCCTTGTTATGCCATATTATTCATGTCTACTACAACAGGGCTTTTTGTATTTTACTGTGATGAGGGACTTATTGAAATGCTACTTGGTTTTTCTATTGGATTACTAAGCTACCTTTCAGCACTTTATATCCTATATCCTGAACTAAGGAAAGTAACGTCACTTTCTTCACTAAAAACATTTTTCATTAAATTTTAATGATAAGGAATTTATAAATGAACGAAGAATTTCAAAATTTAGCACAAATTATTAAGAAAAATGCCCAAGGTAAAAAAATTATATATATACCTAATCCTGGAAACTACGGTGATGGGCTTATACGTTATGCAACGAAAAAGTTTTTTAGCGATAATCAAATTGAACACTGGGAGATAAATGTAGGTTATGGGAAGGTAAAATATCAACTTTTACCTTATTTGTTAAACCATAATAAGTACCTATTTATATATGGGGGTGGTGGTGGTTGGTGTAGTGCTTATGACTGTGGGTATCGCATTTGTCGCGCTATCTCAATGTTTACTAGTAACTTAATTGTTCTACCTTCAACATATGATTTAGATCTTAAAGCCATTAAAGGAACCCTTTTTAGAAGAGATAAATTTAATAGTGCTAAACGGGCATCTAATTCTATTTTTTGCCATGATATGGCTTTCTACCTTACGACAGTAACAAGTATGGCGCTCTTTAAAAACATAGAAAAAATACAAAACGTTGGTTTATTTATGAGGACAGATAAAGAGGCCGCAATAATTCAAGAGTCAATGCCAGAGATGAATAAAGACCTCAGCCTATTTGGTGACCATATGTCCAACGGTGATGAGTTCCTTGAGACAGTCGCTCATTTTAAAGAACTACATACTGATAGGTTACATATTTGTATTGCGGGCCTAATAGTAGGGGCAAAAGTCAACTTATATCCTGGTAGTTACTTTAAGATACAAGCTATCTATAACTCAAGTATCGCTCCTAACTTTAAAAATATTGAAATGCATGCAGTGTGTGAAGATATAAATCTACTTTCTCAAAATTTGAACTGAGGCAAATATGGATATTTTAATTAGTGTAATTATACCGAACTTTAATTATGAACAATTTTTGAAGAGGTGTATAGATAGTGTTCTAAACCAAAATTATGAAAATTTTGAGGTAATTGTTGTCGACGATTGCTCAACAGATAATTCAAGAGAACTAATTAAATCTTATGGAAATAAAATTATCAGTGTATTTCCGAGGGAAAATGGTGGGCACGGGAGTGCGTTTAATTTGGGATATGAGCAAAGTAAAGGTCAGCTTGTAACATTTATTGATGCAGATGATTATGCAAACCAAGGTTGGTTATCTGCTCTTGCTAAAGCTTATGAGAAAGATGTAGCAATGTATCATTACAATGTTAATTTGGTTGATGTAGACGAAAAAATAATAGGAACTTTTCCTAACATTAAAGTTGGATTAGATAATGGTAATGTTGTAGATAAAATTTTAAATTTTGGACGTATTAAAACCACGGTAACATCTGGTTTATGTTTTTCAAAAACCGCCCTCGAAAAGGTAATGCCGATTGATGAAGAGCGGTATAGGCAGGGAGGAGATGGTTACTTATCCAGTGTAGTTCCATTATTAGGTGATATAAAAATAGTCAATGGTAACTTAACATCATATCGCCAGCATGGTTTAAATCATTCCCAATTTGATGCTGCTTTGTTAAAGCGTGCATTGTGGTGTTATAAACACAATTTAGAAAGGTACTGTGATATTTACAAATTATCACGTAGACAAAATTTATCCGCATCACAAAATCTTGGTGTAAAAGATTTACCTTTTTTAGAGCAATTATTGGTAATAAATACGTTTGAAGGAGATATTAAGGGAGGGGCGTTTTGTAGTTTAACACGAAGGCAGCTGTATTCTTTTGCTTTAGATCTCATAGATACACATTATATTTATGGTAAATTTACTATAAAAGCATGGTGGTTTTTTTCATGTATTTTGCCAAAGAAATTAGCAAAGAAAATAATAAGTTGGAAGTTGCAAGCCTCTACAAGGCCTAGTTTTTTACAGTTTTTTATACAAACTATCAAACTCAAAGGTTAGGAACAGTAATATGTTTAAAAATCAATACACTGTTTCTTTTTTTCCTACCTTGAAACCATGTGATGTCAAATGGAATGAACTATACATCTACCTAGGTGAAAAAACAGAATATACAAGTAATGAAAAATGTTTGATTATTGGAAAGGCTGTTAGCAGTGTTCATAGTGGAAAAACTCAAAAAGATATTGCTGAGGATTTGCAACAAATTGACAGCAGTATAGAAGCAATAGAATATTTTAATACAGTTGCTGGTAGATATGTCGTTTTTATTAAGATAGAAGATGATATTTTATTTTTTACAGATGCTTGTGGGTTCAAAAGGGGGCTATGTTTCAACGATGGTATTTATAAATTCATAACATCGTCAGAAAAGTTCGCAGCATTCTTATTTGATATAAATTTATCTATAGATGAAGATGCTAGAACACTCGTTGAACAAGCTAAATATAAAAGACAGGAGAGCCCTTGGTTTGGCATGAGTTCTTATGACGCTAGGTTTAAATTCGTTATACCCAATCATTATTTAAATTGTACGCAATTTAAATTATTTCGAATGGCTGCGCCAAATAGTAGTGAAACTACTTATGACCCTGCAAATATGCTTATGACTACATTAAGCAATTTTTCACGTAACTACAAGCTGATGCAGCCAATAACAGCAGGTATTGATAGTAGGGTTCTTTTAGCTGCGAGTAAATTAATTAAAAGTAAAGTTATTTACTATGTTTTTGGTGAAAAGAATAGCCCTCATGAGGATGTACGCATCTCAAAACAGTTATCAGATATTAATAATAATCAATTAGAAGTATTTACTTGCAATGAAGCCAATGTTGATTTTAAAAAATCACTCATGGAAGAGGTGTTTTTAGCTAGAGATCTCCCTAAAACAAATAATATCTATTTCCATTTTAAACATACTTCTAATGAATATATTAATATTAATGGCAATGGCGCTGAAATATACCGTTCTTATTATGGTATAACTAATAAGAGTTTAGGTCCAAATTCTTTAGCTCAACTCGAAGGCGTGAGTGAATGGCCTTTGCTTAAAAAGGGTATAAAAAATTGGTACGTAGAGACAGGTGCTGTCTTGTATGCAAAAGAGAATGATATATCAATACCAGATCTTTTCTATTGGGAGCAAAGAGTCGCTATATGGGGATCTATGTACCCACTTGAACAAGATTATGCAATAGATGAAGTATCGCCTTTTAGTAACAGAATGTTGTTATTTAAAATGTTAAGAGAATCAAGCCATGACAGGGGGGGACCACAATTTAATTCATCAAGACGAATTATTCAAAAGTTAAAACCTAATCTTTTAAATGTTCCGATCAACCCAGACTCAACCAGTCATGGTATTGTAGGTTTAATGAAAAAATCCACTCTGATTAGACTTGCATTAAAATTTATTAAAAATAAATTAGTTAATTAGTTAATTAGTTAATTATCATGCGAACTCAACTTTATTGTTTCAAATTAGTCGATATATTTTAGTCGTTTTTTCTCCGTAGCTAATCCACAACAATTTTGCGTTTACTCACAGTTTGTTTTTGAAAGCTCTACTTTCCATGTTTCTCCTAATACATGGAGAAATAAATTTTCGGTGATATCCCATTATTTTAGAGGGCAGATTAACTTTAATTTTTTATCATACTTATGGTTAGGATATTAATTAAGATTTACGATCAACTAAAGGTCCTCTCAGAGCTGGATGTTTTAGAGCGTTCGGAACTAAAAATAAATTGGCAAAATATTACCTAGAGTGCTCGCGAAATATAGATTAATTATAAGGATCAGAGTTCTTGATGTAACCCCTTTTAGAATCCCTTTTAATATATTATACCAGCCAAAAATTTTAGAAATAATTATAATGGAGAGTTTATAATGGTAACTAAGCTAGTTTTAGAGCTTATTAAGAAAATACAATTTTTAAGAAAGGTTAAAGTTATTCATAGCTTTCTTGCAAATAGAAAAGTTAAAGGTAATGGTAAAGTCATTCTATATAATGGTAGTAATGTCAAAACACATGAAACATCAAATATTTATTTGGATAATATACTTTCATTAAATGGGTCAAGATTTTTTAATGAGAAAACACAAGGTGGCTTATTTATGTCTAAAAAGTCCGAGCTTGTTATAGAAGGTCGCTTTGACATAATGAAAGGTTTTGATATTTATTTAGGCGAAAATGCTACCCTCAGGATTGGGTCTGGATATGCTATGGATAATCTGAGGGTACAGTGTATTGATAATATAACAATAGGGAGCAATGTTATTATTTCTAGAAATGTGACTATAAGAGACTCTGATAGCCATAAAATTCTTGATGGTGTTCATGAACCAACTAAAGAAATCATTATCGGAGATCATGTTTGGATTGGTTTAAATGTAACAATACTTAAAGGAGTAAAAGTAGGTAATGGAGCAATTATCGCTGCAGGTTCTTTAGTCAATAATGATGTACCAGAGAGAGCACTAGTTGGTGGCATACCAGCTAAGGTTATTAAATATGATGTAGATTGGGAAGAGTAGACAAATATCTCTTCTCTATTCTGAACTTGTGCTCCTCCGAAGCAATAAAACTTAATAATACAATAGCAAGTTACCTTAATATAGATCGCTGTTGTCAGCCATATAATTTCATTTTGTCCATTCTAGATTAGGTGTTCTATGGCGGTATGCTTTTACTATAAGTGATAATTACTTTTTTCTCGGCCTTAATTCCATTAACAATCTATTTACCTTTGATGGCTCTTTATTATTAAAAAAAATATTTTTCATCCGTTTTTAATTTTTTTTTAACTGTAAGTCATTGATATTATATTTCTGTTCTTTTTCGGGTACTAAAAGTTAGTACTTTCGTAGTGTTTTTTGTTCCTTTTGATTTTTTTTGTGTATATAATGCTCATCAACAGCTTGATGGATTAATTTTCGTTAAACAAATGACTTTATTTGGTGCCTATTAATGCACTTTTTCATTTTGAGGGAAAAAATGACTAACTTATTACTAAAAAATAAAAAATTAAGTGCAGTGATCGCGCTTGCTTTAGCTAGCTCGGCAACGCAAGCTGCAGATTTAGGCGTAGCCAATAACTTTTCGGCATTTGTTTTTGACGATTTTAAATCGAACGTTGGCCGTGCTGACGGCGCCATAGCAGCTGGTAAAATAGACATAAAAGGTTATAGCGTTGGTTTTTTACGCCCGTCTAACCCAAATGAATACTACTTGATCAGTGAATCAAGTATCGAATATAAAATAGGGCGTCAGTTTGTTGGTAGCATGATCGCCGGTGGTGGTACTGATGTAAGCTGGAGTGTTCGTTGGGGTATGGAGCGAAACTCTAGAATAACATCTAATCAAAACGAATCGGCCATGCCATTTGATTTCGATGAGCAAGAGCAATATTACAAAGATTTAAGCGCTGAGTTAGGAAAGCTTGATGTTACTGGAACAGTGCAAAGTAAATGGGGTGGCCTTTACTTAGAAGGCGATGGTCGCTCAGACACGCAAGTATTTAATTTAGATGCGCGCCAATTTGCCAAAGCTCATACTTTCAAAGTGTGGGGCATTCCTGCTGATGCAACAGTTATTTTTAATATTACTGGCGACGATGATTTAAATGTAAAAGGTAAAAGCTTTTGGCGTTTACGTAACCATGCTACAAAAACAGTATTTAACTTTACTAATGCAGAAAAACTAAACATTAAAGGTAACCGCTGGCAAGGGGTTGTATTAGCACCTTACGCAGACATCAGAGGTGTTTATGGTACAGCCAAAATGCCTGTTATTGGCCAAAGCTTTTATGGCTCAATGGCATTGTTAGGTGGCGAGTTTAATGGCGAATTACCAGCATTAGCAGAGCCTGTTGCCCCATTTGCAATGGAGCAAAAGTGGAGCTGGAATTCAAGCGATTTTATGCCTGAATATAATCAAGTTATGTCTACTCCAGTTGTTTCACAATTGAATGATGATAATGGTGATGGCGTTATTAATAACGACGATGTATCAGATGTTATTGTTGTAACTTTTCACAAAAGCTATTCAGCAGGTATTGTGAGAGCTTTGAACGGTATAGATGGGTCTGAATTGTGGGATTATTCTCAAGGCGCTATTGAAGCAGATGCAACATATACACCAGCTGTGGCAGATTTTGATGGCGATGGTGTTGTTGAAATTGTAGTTGCAAGCCGTTGGGGGGGTGATAATGGTAATGGCGCAATATCAGTAATAGATAATAATGGCGCAATCAAAAAGCAAATAACAAAGGTTAATGCGGATAACTTTAAGTTAGTTGGCAACATTGATGTGGCTGACATTAATAATGATGGCTCTTTAGAATTTACACTCGGAAATGCTATTTATAATTACGATACAGGGGCATTGTTTGAGTTTGGTACAGACTGGTCTCCTTCATCTATTATTTTTGATTCAGATAACGATAATGTTCAGGAAGTATTAGCTAGAGGTAAGCTTTATGATGTAAATGGTATAGAGCTTTGGTCATATGTTGGTGAAAAAGATGTATGGTTCTCGTCTGTTGCAAACATTGACAATGATACCCAGCCAGAAGTTATTTTATCTATTCCTGCTTGGAACACATCACCTGAAAAAAGCCGTTTAGTTGCATTAGAGGCAAATGGCAATGTTAAATGGGAAGTGAATAACGTAGCAAATCCAGGAGGCGGCGTTCAGGCTATATCTAATTTCTTAGGCGCTGAGAATATAGGTATAGTTTATTCAGGCTTTACTGCAATTGATATGTATGATGGTCTGGGGCAGTTGGTATGGTCTGTTCCTAACGTGGATTCTGGAGGTCAAATTGGCGTAAGTGCTTACGACTTTAATGGTGATGGTATTGATGAAGTAATTGTCCAAGATCACTACAAAGTAAGGGTGCTCAATGGTATTAATGGAGAGGTGTTATCGACAGTTGCAAACTCAAGTGCAACACTTTGGGAGTACCCAATTGTTGTTGACTTAGAGGGTGATAACAACGCCGAGTTAATTACTGTTTCTAATAATTTCAAAAGTGGTTATAGCATCAATAATGGGGTAACGGTTTACGGAACAGCCGATAGCAGCAAACCATGGAAAAATGCAACACGTATTTGGAACCAGCATTCTTTTCACCAAACTAATATTAACCAAAATGGGACTGTACCAACAGTAGAGTTACCAAGTTGGTTAAATAATAATAGTTACCGCTCTAGTACTATTAAATAAAAAGTACTTTTAGCAAATAAAAAGCCAATTAAGTTTTAATTGGCTTTTTATTATTAAATAGTTGTTTAAAATAATTGGCAATTATTTACGTTTAATTTGAGGCTTTTTTGTCAAACTTACAGCAAGACCCCGCAATTAGAAGTTTACTAAATCGAATGCCTAAAAGCATTCAAACGACCTTTACCGATGATCAGCTCGCCCATTTAAAAATAGCCATTGGTGCTAGGCAATGGGGCAACCATGGAGTTGATTGTAGAGGTGTTATTAAGCTATTTAAATACCGTTATTACTATGTAGTATTAGCAGGGCGAAATAAGCGAGAATTAAGCGCTAAAGAGCAGAGAATAGCAAAGCTTGGACAAGCTCTAGTATTAAGTATTGTTTTAACGCTAACTGTTCTACTCATGTTATTAATAACCTACTTGATTAAGTCGGCATTAGGTATAGATATTTTTGAAGGGTATTCTTTTGGTGTTTGGGGTTGGTTTAAGGGACTATTTGATTAGGCAAAGCCATACGATAGCTATTAAATATAAATTTATTAGTAAACTAATGCATAGTAGATAACTTTTACAGGCATGAAATTAGTACTTTTGTCGGAATCAGTAATTGAACAAAAGTTGCTGATGCTATATGATCGCTTTGGATTTTGTGGGGCCAACTCACGCTGAATTAGCTATAAGGAATTAAGCGAAATGACATCTCCAAGGACTTTTAAACCTTCAGGTTCCTCTGATGCCAATTTTTACCGATTATTTGATATATTTGCATTGTTTTTAGCGTTTCAGTGCGCAGCCCTACTTTACAGTTTTAAACTCACTCCTATTTATGCTGCCTCAGCATTAACAGTTGCACTTAGCTACTTGTACAGTGCTGAGCTGTTCGCTACTTATCGTTCTTGGCGCGCTGGAAAGTTTAGAACAATGGTTATGTGTGCATGGGGTAGCGTTTTAATCGCTTTTGCTTTTTTACTGGTCGTGTCTTTTGTTTTTAAATTTACCGAATCACTCTCACGAGTTGGTGTTGTTATTTGGTTTACGTTAAGTGTTACGTTTTTATATATTTGGCGCTTGGGTGTGTACTTATATAAACGTAGTCGCCGTAAATTAGGCTTGTCTCAACGTAATGTTGCCATTATTGGCGCAACCGAATCGGCCGCTTATTTACATGCTGAAATTGTTAAACACGATGAATTAGGTTTTAACTTTAAAGGCTTTTATGACGACAGAAACCCTGAGCGCCTATTTGAACAACGAGAACAGCAAGGTGTTGAAGGAACAATACAAAGCGCAGTTGATGCAGCACGCAATGGCGACATAGATATACTTTATATTGCACTGCCTATGAAAGCGCAAAAGCGCATTGCTGATATACTATTGCAGTTAGGTAATACCACAGTAGACGTGCACGTAGTGCCAGACTTTTTACTCTCAAACTTAATACACGCCCGCATTGAACATGTTGGCGATGTAGACACATTAAGTGTTTTTGAAGCGCCTTGTATTGGCGCCCACGAATTTATAAAACGCACAGAAGATATAGTGGTTTCAGCTATTATTGTCACCTTAATTACCCCGGTTTTATTAGCGATTGCAGCCGCAATCAAGCTGACATCAAAAGGGCCTATTATTTTTAAGCAAGATCGCTATGGCTTAGATGGGCAAAAAATAAAAGTGTGGAAGTTCCGTTCGATGACAGTGACCGAAAACAACGATGTGGTCACTCAGGCAACAAAAAACGACGCCCGTATAACTCCATTAGGTGGCTTTTTACGCCGTACTAGCCTTGACGAACTGCCGCAGTTTATAAATGTTTTAACAGGTGATATGTCGATTGTTGGGCCTCGGCCTCATGCCGTGGCGCATAATGAAGAGTATCGCCAAAAAGTAGAATTTTATATGTTTAGGCACAAAACAAAACCGGGTATTACTGGTTGGGCACAAATAAACGGCTGGCGCGGCGAAACCGATACTTTGGATAAAATGGCCAAGCGAGTTGAATACGACTTACATTACATTAAACATTGGTCTTTATGGTTTGATGTAAAAATAATTTTTATGACAATTTTTAAGGGATTTAAAAGTGAAAATGCGTACTAATACAATTACCGCTTTACTCGTTGCGTTAGGATTATCAGCACCTGCTTTAGCAGTAGAATTAAAACCAGGCAGTGTAATGACCAAAGATGGTGCTGAAATTACACCTATGCTGAAGCTTGGTGTAAGTAGCAACGATAACTTTTTTAGCACTCCAGAAAACACCGAGTCGCGTTTAATATGGAATATAGTGCCGAGTTTAAATGCATTGATTGAGGACGGCCCTGACATTTATAAGTTTGATATTGCATCAAGCACGTCGTTCCATAATAAAGACACCACTGATAACTTTACTCAAGTTAATGTAGGTGCGGGTGTGCACAAAGAGTTTACAAGCCAACACCGTTTAGATGTAAGTGGCGATGCTGATTGGTTATACGAGGCACGTGGTGCGGGTTTAACCGAAGGTCAAGGTACTGTTGTTGATGAGCTAGTGCATTACCAACAACAAAACCTAACAGCTCGTTATGAATACGGCGCTGTTAGCTCTAAAGCCATGGTTGCTTTAACTGCAGGTTATTATAATAAAAATTACCAAAACTTTACGGCAATATCGCAGTTTCGTGATTACGATAAGCCTATGCTAGGTATTACAGGTTATTATAATACCCAAGCAGGTACGCGTGCTTTTTTAGAGGTAAAGCAAGAAAACTATCAATACGATGTTATTGACTCAAACGGTATTTCACGCGACTCAAATGACGTAAAAGTATTATTAGGTATGGAGTGGGAAGCCACAGCTGTTACTTCTGGCTCTTTTAAAGTGGGTTACCAAAATAAAGATTTTGAATCGAACCAGCGCGATAACTTTAGTGGTTTAAGTTGGGAAGCTGCGGCTGTTTGGAAGCCGCTTTCTTATTCATCACTACAATTAGTTACTAGCCGTGCAGCCAAAGATCCATTAGTGCAAGGCGATTACATTAAAGAGAGTGTTTATGGTGCTACGTGGCAGCATGATTGGAGCGAATACTTAAGCTCTGTAGTAAGTGCTAATTACGTTGAACAACAGTACTCTGGTAACTTTAACCGAAAAGATAAAGTTAAAAATGCCCGCCTAGGCTTAAATTATTTAGCTAATAACTTTGGCATGCTAACAGGTTATGTTGAATTTATTGACCGTAATTCAACCCAAACTAATATTGAGTTTGACCGCGTAATTGTAGGCCTAAACTTTACATTTGCGTTAAAGGGTAATTAATGAAGGCTAGAATTTTAATTGGTTTAATATTTTTACTCAGCTTTTGTAGTTTTGCGAACGATTCGCAAAACTACATTTTAGGCGCGGGTGATAAAATAGAAATTAAAGTATTTGGCCAGCCCGATTTAGACGTAACCTCACTGCTTGGTAATAGCGGTGATATTAATTACCCTTTTTTAGGTAAAGTTAAACTGGTGGGCTTAACTGTCGCACAAGTTGAGCAAACAATAAGCGAAGGCTTACAGCCTGATTATTTAGTTAACCCTAATGTTTATGCGCAGGTAGTAGAGTATCGACCTTTTTATATTCATGGAGAGGTTAAAAAGCCGGGTGGATACCCTTATCAACCAGCTATGACCGTAAACCAAGCAATAGCATTAGCCGGTGGGTTAACCGAGCGCGCCTCAGTTGATAAAATATTTATTTTTAAAGAGCAAACCAAACAGCAGCAACAAAAAGGTAGTTTAAACAGCCAAATTGCAGCGGGTGACACCATAAAAATAGAGCAGCGCTTGTTTTAAGCAGTTTAAGGCAGTAATTAAAAAATGAATACACACTCTGAAAAACCTAACAACAACGAGGAAGTTATTGATTTAGGTGCTTATCTTAATGTTATTAAGCAAAGTAAATGGAAAATATTAGGTTTTGCTATTGTTGTTACCTTGCTCACTATAATGTTTGCGTTAACGTTAGTACCTAAGTATGTAGCCACAGCCACTTTATTGATTGAGTCGGAGCAAACCAAAGCGGTCAGCTTTGATGAAATTTATGGCCTTGATTCTACTAAAAAAGAGTATTATTTAACCCAGTTTGAAATTATGAAATCGGATAATATTGCCCGTGAGGTAATTACTAAACTTAATTTAAAAGAGCATACCGACTTTATTGCTAAACCTTCGGTTACTGGCGAGTTAAAAGGCATGATTAAACAGTTACTGCCTTTTTTAAACAAAAAAGAAACCTCCGTTATTAGTCAAGAAGAACAGGCTGAGCGACAAATGTTAGGTTTACTTGCTGCGTTTAAGTCTCGTTTAAATGTCTCACCTATACGCAACACTCAGCTAGTACGCGTAAGTTTTGAGTCGAGCGATCCGAAGTTGGCTGCGTTAGTCGCTAATACCGTGGGTGAGGCTTACATAGAAAGCCAAATGCGCGCTAAAATGGGTATTACTCAGCAGGCATCAAGCTGGTTAAACACGCGTTTATCTGAATTACGTATACAACTAGATAGCTCTGAAGTGCGTTTACAAGCCTATCGAGAAGCACAAAAATTAGTAGATATTGAAGGCATAGCTGGGCTGGTTACTCAAGAGCTTGAACAAATGTCTAAACAGTTAGTTGATGCGCGTGCGGCTAAAAATAACCTTGAAAGCATAAATCGTGTTATTAACGAATATGGTAACGATAACATAGAGCTACTGGGCAGTATGCCTGAAATTACCTCGCACCGTGTTGTACAAGATGTTAAACGCGAAGTTGTATTAGTTGAGCGAAAGGTAAGTGAGCTTAGTGAAGTTTACGGCCCTAAACATCCTAAAATGATTTCAGCTAAATCTGAGCTTGCCACTGTTAAAACTAACCTTAATAAGCAAATTAAAGGGTTAATTACCGGTATAGAAAAAGAGCTTAATAGAACAACCCGAACTGTAAATGCGCTTGAGCGCGACTTAGCTAAAATTCGTGCTGAATACCAAGATATTACCCGTAAAGAAACACAATATAATCAATTAAAACGTGAAGTTGAGACAAACCGTAATATTTTTAATACCTTTTTGTCACGCTCTAAAGAAACCGAAGTAACCAGTGACTTTAGTTCAGCTGCTGCTCGTTTTACAGACCGTGCTTATGCACCAAAAGACCCAAGTAAGCCTAATAAAAAGCTGATTGTTATTTTAGCCTTTGTTGCTAGCTTTGGCTTTGCGGTGGTAATGACCTTTGTTTTTGATGCCTTAAATGACACAGTTAAAAATAAAAATGATGTAGAAAATAAGCTCGCACAGCGCATGTTAGGTTTATTGCCGCATGTTGCAGTTCCTAAAAAGAGCTATTTTCCGATTCATGCTTATTTAGAAGATACTTATCGCCGCTTTGCTGAGTCGGTACGTACCTTCCGTACTAGTTTATTACTCACTCATTTAGACAGAGCGCATCAGATTATTGCGGTTACCTCTACCTCACCAGGAGAAGGTAAAACTACTACCTCTGCTAATTTAGCGATGTCGTTGGCACAAATGGGCAAAGTACTACTAATTGATGCAGATTTACGTAAACCAACGTTAGCTAAACGATTTGATATACCGGTATTTCACCCAGGTTTAAGTAATTTAATGATAGGCACTGAGCAATTAGCTGAGTGTGTTCATGTTGATACGCAATCGGGTGTTACAATTATGCCAAGCGGACAAATACCGTCTAACCCACTTGAGCTGTTATCAAACCCACGCTTTGCTGAGTTACTTAGCGAGTTAAAAGCGCAGTACGATCATATTATTGTTGATACACCGCCTACCCAAGCTGTGAGCGATGCATTGGTAATTGCGCAAAGTGTTGATTCAGTTGTTTATGTTGTTAAATCTGATATTACCCGTATTAAACCAATTACAGCGGGCCTTGAGCGTTTATTTGAAGTAAAAGCGCACGTTGCCGGTGTGGTACTTAATAAGGTAGATATGAGTAAATCTAAAGATGAGCATAGCCATGGTTACTATGATTATTACGATTACTCACAGCAACCAGAAAAGCCTCAAGTTTAATTAAGTTAGTTTATGATTGATATTCATACGCATATTTTGCCGGGTATTGATGATGGCGCTAAAGATTTAACAGAATCTTTAGCGCTTTTAAAATTAGCCGAAAGCGATGGCATTACTCATATGGTGGCAACGCCACATATACATGTGGGCCGCTTTAACAATGCGACTGCTCAAATACAAAACGATTTAGAAAGTTTAAAGCTAGAGTCACTTAAAGAAGGTATTAATGTAAAGTTGGCTGCCGCTGCTGAAGTACGTTTGGACATAGAGCTTATGGCAATGGTGATGGCTAATAAACTGCCTTTTATTGGTAAAATAGCAGACAAAAACGTGTTGCTATTAGAGTTACCGCATTCACACATGCCGCAAGGTTACGATAAGTTTATTCAGTGGCTCGCTAAACAAAATATACGCGTTATTATTCCGCACCCTGAGCGTAATCGCGATATTCAGTCAAACCTTTATTATATTCAGCACTTAAACCAATTAGGCTGTGATTTTCAGCTAACGGCATCGAGTATTGAAGGTGAGTGGGGCGAAAGCGCACAAACTATAGCGTTACAAATGCTAAAAGATGGTTTAGTGAACTATGTTGCCTCTGATGCTCACTCAGTAAAACGCCGACCTCCTATATTGAGCCAAGCTAGAAAAACAGTAGCGCAATTAATAGGTGAAGAGCAGGCTACAACACTTTTTGTAACTAACCCGCTGCAGCTAACCGAGTGTTTATTTAATGACTAAATTAAACATGTTCAAGGTAGTTCCTGCTGCTATATTAGCCATTATAGTACTTGTTATCGCTTATACCAGCATGCAAAGTATGCGTGCTAATGCGTGGTACTTTAATGCACTTAATATAGTGCAAGAGTCGGATGGTGCTTTATCTGGCTCATCGCTTCAGGCGGCAGAGAATGCGATTACATTGGCTACTAATATGGATCCCGAGCATCCTCATTACTGGCACTTTTTAGCCCATATAAAAATGCTAGGTTTAGCCGGTATTGATACAACATCAAGTGAGCAGTCAGATAAAGTAAAGCAAACATACCAACAAGCTGAGCAAGCGTTGTTAAAGTCGGTTGAGCTTAGACAAACTTGGGCACTAACCTGGATAAGCTTGGCACAAGTAGTAAGTTATCAAGAGGGGCCTACCAAGCGGGTATATAATTATATTCAGCAAGCTAAAAAAGTTGGGCCGTATAAGTTAGATGTTCACTTAGGTATCATCCAAATTGCGTTAATGCACTGGAATGAACTACCACCTACCTACAAAGCCCTTTATGTGAATGAGCTAAAGTTAGCCTCTAAATACGGCTATAAGTTTAATAACATCTTTAGTATGGCGAAAGAAATGAACCGACTACCTATAGTGTGTTTATCGCTTCAATTTGGTTCTCATTATGAGGCTATTAGAAACAGTTGGATGTTTAATAAATACTGTGGTTAAAATACACGCTTCGAGCAACGAGATATGGGCTGCGAGGTACGTGCTAAGGTCTCAGAATTTAGGGTTGATTGTAGACGCATAGCTTGCTCGCTTAACAAGCGCAGCTTCTGGTTTTGAGTATTTTGCACTGAGAGAAGCGAATGAG
>NZ_PNDK01000054.1:0-62047 GCF_005887265.1 Pseudoalteromonas sp. S1608 | reverse complement strand
GTCAACACTTAATTTTGTTAAACTTGAAAGTTTTCAGAACTAAGTTTTACTCGACTCACTGAGTAGCTCGTGCCTCGCTATGCGTTGCGCTCTGCCGTCTCAGTGGGGTCGCATTATAGGGCGAATCGATTTTAACGCAAGCGTTTTTAAACGCTTTTTTGCATTTAATTTTTACCCCAAAGATACCCCACCCAGACACACAAGATACCCACAAAACCCTGTGGATAACCTTGCTTTTACCCTACTATCCTAACGCAGAAACAAAAAAGCACCTTAACATAGGTGCTTTTTATAGAGAGTTTATCTTAATCGTTAGTACAAAATGCTATAAAGCTTGCGACGATATTTAGCAGCTAGCGCATCGCCATCTGGTAAAGACGCAATAACAGCCAAGAAGTTTGGCTTAGCCTCATCAAAATTCAGATCTTTCTTAAGAATAGTAAAGAGTGCTTCTAATGCTTCTTCTTTCCTTCCTGCTTCATTGAGTAGGTTACTTAGCTCCATTTGTAATTCAAGCTCATTAGGATGCTTGGCTACCCTTTCTTGCAATGCTTTTATTTCAGGTGAATCAGTTGCCTCTAGTGCAGCCTCACATTTAGCTTTAATGTTATTAAAGTATGCATCTTGATCTTGTGCGTCTATTGTTTCTATTAATGCTGCGGCTTCATCGAGTTTGTGAATCTGTATACATATATCTGCAAGCACTAATTTAATTCTCGCATTACTACTATCTAATTCATACGCTTGCTTAGCATAATTAAACGCGGCATTTAAATCACTATTAACCAGTGCTTGCTTGGCTTGCTCTAATAAAAGGTCTTGTTGTGCAGGTAAGTGTTTAGATAGGGCATCACGTACTTGGCTTTCTGTTTGTGCACCCGCTAATACATCAACTGGAGCTGAGTCTTTTAATAACACTAAGGTAGGCAAAGTTTGTAAACCGACTTGCTGGGCAAGTTGCGAGGCCAAAGCTTGCTCTGCATCACAATCTAAGTTTGCAACAACTATATAGTTATTATATTCGGCGGCTAGCTTATCTAAAATAGCTGCTTGGCTAATACATTCTGGGCTTTGTGGCGAAAAAAAGTTAAGTAGTACTAACTTTTGTTGTGATGTTTCACCTAATACTTGCTGAAGGTTTTGTGCGTTAAGATTAACTTTATTGCTCATTGAGTTATTGCCATGTTCATCTATTTAGGTTTTTATATGGTGATGAAGATAATAATTACAAGCCATATATTTAAATCATTTAAATACATTATAAGGTAGCGAGGGAAATATGAAATTAGTATATGCGAGTGCACTGTGTTTATTAGTTAGCCCATTATTAAGTGCGCAAACACTCAAGTTGGATCTTAATAAAAGTATGCCAGCAATTGAAAAGCTTTATCTAGATTTACACCAGTCACCTGAACTGTCTTATCATGAGCAGCAAACAGGTAAAAAAATGGCTTCGCAGCTTCAAAAGCTTGGGTTTGATGTAACCAGTAGCGTTGGCGGTTATGGCGTTGTAGGTATATATAGAAATGGCCAAGGCCCCACCGTTATGATTCGAACTGATACTGATGGCTTACCAATCACAGAACAAACAGGAAAAGCATACGCATCAACTGTTACCACAGTAAATGAACAAGGTAGCAAAGTCGGTGTTATGCATGGTTGTGGTCATGATATTCATATGAGTTCATTTATAGGCACCGCGCAACAACTAATTAAAAATAAACAGTCGTGGCAAGGTACTTTAATGATGGTTGCGCAACCGGCTGAAGAAGTTGGGGGTGGTGCAAAAGCAATGCTTAGTGAGGGGTTATTTAGCAAATACGCAAAACCCGATCATATTATTGCTTTGCATGTTAGTGCTAGTGTACCTGCAGGAAAAGTTGCTCTGAAAAATGAGTACACTATGGCAAGCGTCGACTCAGTTGATATTTCAATAAAAGGCAAAGGAGGCCATGGAGCCTATCCTCATACGACTGTTGATCCTGTTATTATTGCTGCTCGCACCATTTTAGCATTACAAACAATTACGAGTCGGGAGTTATCTCCTCTTGAACCATCAGTGATCACTGTTGGATCTATCCATGGCGGCTCAAAACACAATGTAATTTCTGATGAAGTAAAGCTACAACTTACTCTGCGTAGCTATAACCCGGAAGTTAGAAACGCGCAAATTGCTGCGATTAAACGTATTACTGCAGGTATTGCACAAAGTGCTGGCTTAGAAGAAGCGCTCTACCCAGAAGTGTATGTTCATGAAAGTGAATCGATTCCATCTACTTACAATAATCCGGAGCAAACAAATATAGTTAGGAGTGCCATTGCTGATGCAATTGGTGTAAAAAATGTACTTGCAACTAAAGCTGTTATGGCTGGTGAAGACTTTGGACTATATGGTAGAACAGATGAAAACATCCCCATTACTTTATTTTGGTTAGGCGGAGTTAACCAACAGCAATATACAAATGCGATGAAAAATAACGAAACACTCCCTTCATTACATTCAAGTAAATTTGCTCCCGATTATAAAGTAGCGCTTCCAACAGGAATAACTGCAATGAGCAATGCCGCTGCGGCATTATTCAATCAATAATCTTCAAGGTTATTTTTAAGCCCTGAGTTTAATTTACCGCAGGGCTTTTTTTGTAACTCGACTTTTTATACGGCGCTTTCTTTGTACGTTTAGCAAAACGCTTCTTAGGCGATGTTTTTGGCAAATGTGCAAATACATTACTATCGCAGTTAGTTGCTTGGCTTACAAAATTAGTTAAATCAGCTAGCAAAGGCTGTATAAATTGCTGATAACTCATTGCTTGCTGAGCGATATCTCCTAAACTCGACTCCCATTTTGCAGTTAAATCGGGGCTTGATAACCCCTCAGGTAATACACTAATTAGTGCCAGACCTGTTTCAGTTGCTTTAATTGCTTTTCCTTCACGTTTTAAAAAGCGACGTTTAAATAATAGTTCAATGATACCTGCGCGAGTGGCTTCAGTACCAAGGCCATCTGTTTCTTTTAATATTTTTTTGATTTGCGAGTCTTTTACATAACGGCTAATTCCCGTCATAGCAGCAAGTAAGGTTGCATCGGTAAAATGAGCAGGAGGAGTTGTATGCTTTTGCACCACCTCACCTTTAGTACAGGTAAGTACCATGCCTTTTTCCAAATAAGGCAATGTTGCTTCTTCTTTAAGTTCTGGCTTACCCATAAGCAATTTAAAACCCAAGTCTACATCTTGTTTTGCATTAGCTTTGAATAAACCACCCGCTATAGTTACCTCTACCTTGGTTTCGTTATAAATGTAATCGGGATAAAACTGAATTAAATAGTGTCGACTTATTAACTGATAAATTTTTGCTTCATCACTGGCTAAACTCACACTTTTTAACTGTTTAGCTGTTGGTACAATCGCGTGATGAGCTGCTACTTTTGAATCGTTAAAACATTTACTTCGTTTTTTTGCATCTGCTCCATTAACAAATTCTGCTTTTTGGCCTCCATTTACTGCAATCGCTTTTAGTATCGCAGCTGCATCTTGGTGATGATCTTTTGGTAAATAACGATTATCTGAGCGTGGGTAAGTAATTAACTTATGACGTTCATATAAAACCTGGCAAGTATCGAGCACTTTTTGCGCTGGCATTCCGAACGCTTTAGCGGCATCTATTTGTAAAGCAGACAAATTATAGGGAAGCGGCGCGGTTTGTTTTTTTTGCTTTTGCTCAAGAGCAGTTACGCTTGCTGGTTGACTAGCGATACGTGAAGTTACATTTTCAGCTAAAGCTTTGTTAAGCACTCTGCCCTCATCATCTTGATAAGGTTCACACGCTTTACTTGGTATCCACTTAGCAGTAAATGATTGCTCCTTAGGTGTATCAAGGTGAGCAAGTACTTCATAAAATGGTTTTGATACAAAATTTGCTATCTCGTTATCGCGATTAACTACTAGGCCCAAAATGGGTGTTTGCACTCGCCCAACCGACAATACATTACCAAATCCCGCTTTTTGCCCCGCTAATGTGTATGCACGCGTCAAGTTCATGCCAAACAACCAATCAGCACGAGACCGCGCCAGAGCAGAAACGCTCAAAGGAATAAAGTCACGGTTAGCACGCATACTATTTAGTGACTTTTTAACTGCCGTTAAGTTTAAGTCACTGATCAATAAACGCTGAATATTTTGTTTTTTTGCTTGGCTGATTTTTGCTTGTTCTATAACTTCATCAACTAATAACTGGCCTTCACGGTCAGGATCGCCAGCATGTACAAGTATTGTTGCTTGTTTGATTAGCTTTTTTAAAATAGTGAGTTGTTTACGAGTTTTAGGCTTTGCTTTAAGTTGCCAATGCTCAGGCACAATAGGTAAATGTTCAAACTGCCACTTTTTAAAACGCTCATCATAGTCATCGGGTTCTGCTTGCTCGAGCAAATGACCTATGCACCAAGATACGCAATCACCATTTGCCACTTCAATATAGCCATCATGCTTTTTATGCGGTTTAGGAAGTGCGTCTGCAATAGCGCGACCCAAAGAGGGTTTTTCAGCAATATAAAGTTTCATAACCAAGCTCTAACACTGTTCATATAAACAGTAGTCTAGCATATCATTTTAAAACGAGGGGTATTTTTGTGTTATAAGCTTAAAGCTTTATTTCGCTTATTAACAAAAATATATAAAAGCGGTAGATAACATATAACAACAGTAGCGATATTTATTAAGGGCATAAACGTTTGATACATAACAGTACTATACGATAAATCCCAAAGATGGCGATCTACTAAACGAAATAATTGCAGAATAGGGGCTGCAATAACCACAAGTTGGCCAAGTACACATTGCCACAAATGCACTTTATCTTTCAGGCCCAAATAAGCAATCAGTGCCATCCAAGTAATATCTGTTAATGCCCATACAAGATAACGGTATACATAAATACCATCATCAAACGCCATTAAACTTGAGTAAGTTATAGTACCAAATAAGAAAAAAGCAGCGGTAATAGCAGCAAACCTTAAGGCTAAATAATCCTTAAGGATAAAAAACAACAAAATAGCTGGGCTCAGAATAAGAACCCAGCTTTTACTTAATATACTGACGAAGTACAAAAACCATTCAGGCAAACTAAAAAACCTTACTTAACTTTTTTATCTTCGTCTGTACCATCGCCATTACCAGGCATACTACAAAATTTATTTAACATGCTCACTCCACTTTTAATTACATCTGTTAAGAGAAATGCATTCTATGCTAAAAAAGGGGACAAAACCAATAAATTCTATCTAATATCAATAGGATCTGATTCTTTCGCCTTGCCTTGTAAAATTGATATTTCTACCCGGCGGTTACGTCTTCGATCTTCTCGGGAATCATTCGGCACTAAAGGTCTGGTTTCTGCACGCCCAACGACCATCATTCGGGTCTTATCAAAACCAGCAACTTTTTGCAGTTCACTTGCTACCGCAACAGCTCGTTTAGAGGATAAATCCCAGTTATTAATATAAAGTTCATTAGAAACTTGAAAGTCATCAGTGTGACCGGAGACGGTGATTTCACCTGGCACATCTTTTAATAACCGGCCAATATCCTGAATGATAGGTTTAAACTGGGGTTGTAAAAAAGCACTGCCCGATGGAAACGAACCATTTTCTCTAATACGAATAATGATTTGCTGACCTAATGACTCAAGCTCAATAGCTCCATCAATAATTTGCTTTTCAAGCTGTTGTGCAATTTTTTTAACTAAGTCATTTATTTGCTCTTGATCGGCAGCAGAAACTGAAGGCGCTGAAGCAACTTCCTCAGAGGTGCTGCTAGACTCACCACCTCGTTTTTCGCCTCGTTGTTCTTGCCGTCCGCCGGCTGAACTTTCATCGCCCGCCTGAAACTCTAGCATTTGCTGAGTCATTTCAACTGTTTGTTGCTGAATAGTTTCAATGGGGGTTGGCTCAGGTTTACCTGGAGTAAACTCCATCGCAATAACTGAGGTGCCTTTTGGAATATCTTTAACTTCAATTTTATTTTGTACACCAAAAGCAAACTTCATAGAGCCTGCAATTTGCTTAAATTTAAGCACATCCATTTCAGAAAACGCGAGTAAGAGTACAAAAAAGCACATTAATAGCGACATTAAATCGGCAAATGTCCCCATCCATGCAGGTAACCCTGGGGGTGGGCATTTACACTCTTCATCAGACATAACTATTCCTCAGTGTTTACCGCGCGTTTAGACTCAGCCAAATAATTTTTCAAGATCCCTTCAATTACTTTAGGATTTTGGCCATCTTGGATGCCTAATACCGCATCCAAAATAAGTCGCTGGTTCATTGCTTCTTCATCTTTACGCAATTCAAGTTTGACCTGAATAGGAATGGCGACAACATTCGCCAAAAATGCCCCATACAACGTTGTTAACAAGGCTACCGCCATGGCTGGGCCGATTGCTTTTGGATCATCCATATTTGATAACATAGCCACCAAGCCGATTAATGTACCAATCATCCCCATTGCGGGAGCAATATCACCTAGCGACTTAAATAAGCTTGCGCCCATTTCATGACGAGTCGTCGTCAGGGAAATATCTTTTTGTAATGTTGCACGCACTACATCCGCATCATGCCCATCCACGAGCATATCAACGCCTTTGCGCATAAATGGATTTGGAATTTCAGCCTCTTCTAATGCTAGAAACCCGCCTTTTCGGGCAGAATCTGCTAGCTCAACCGCCTTTTCAATTAACGCTTCAGGGGGTTCAATTTTAAACATAAACGCTTTAGCACAAACCTTACCAATGCCTAAAAATTGCGACATAGTAAAATTGGATAAAACGATAAAAAGGGAGCCACCAAATACAATAACCACTGAAGGGGTATTGTAAAACATACCGACTTCACCGCTACTACTCATAAACATGGACATGACAATTAAGCCAATTGCGCCAAGGATCCCAATAATGGTTGCTAAATCCACATTCCCTCCAAAGGTTTTATATTTTTTCTTCGCAAGCGTTGTTATTAAATGTATATCGGCAAGATACTGAAATACTTAAGTGATTTTTATGATAAACGATAAAATTACGATTAGTCCTATTTTAGATCAACATAGGGAATCAATCTAACTAATCAGAATTTATAATTTAAAAAATAACGCTGAAGCGCAGTAAAACCCAATTAACAGCATTTATATATCAAAAAAACATAACATTCTTTGACCTAGTTTAGCATTCCCCCTAAAATTGGCGTCTAAATTTATTATGTAAGTTGAAAATAAAGATGGCGACTAAAAAACCTGAAAATTTAAGTTTCGAACAAGCACTAGAAGAATTAACAACAATTGTCAGTGAAATGGAACAAGGTGATTTATCGCTTGAACAGTCTTTAAAGCAATTTGAGCGCGGCATTGCATTAGCCAGTGCGTCTTCCGGTAAACTTCAGCAAGCCGAGCAAAAGGTGTCGATATTAATGGGTAATGACGAAAAAGCACCGCTTACTCAATTTGATAACGATTTGGAATAATTGTGAGCATAAAAGAACAAATAAAGCTCGCTCAAGATGATGTAGCCAATACACTCAACCTTTATTTCGAACAACCTCTTGAAAGCGACAGCACCATAAAAGAAGCCACCCATTATAGTCTAATGAATGGCGGGAAGAGATTACGCCCTTTTTTGGTTTATACCACAGGCAAAATGCTCGGTGCTGAAAAACGTGATTTAGATGTGCTAGCAGCAGCGATAGAATGCATTCATAGTTATTCATTAGTGCATGACGATTTACCCGCTATGGATGACGATGATTTACGTCGTGGCCGTCCTACATGTCATATTGTCTATGGTGAAGCACAAGCTATTTTAGCAGGTGACGCACTGCAAACCTTAGCGTTTGAGCTTATTGCTAAGCACACATTTAAATGCTCAACAGAAGCTCAGTTAAAAATGATTGCAGAATTAGCACATGCTTCAGGCTTGCAAGGAATGGTTGCCGGACAAGGCCGCGATATTGCAGCAACAGATAAAGTTATTACGGTTGATGAATTAGAACGTATTCATAAACTTAAAACAGGCGCATTAATAAATTGTGCGATTACTTTGGGCGCACTTTGTGCCCCTAATATTAGCCAACACACTTTAGATAACTTATCTACTTTTGGGTATGCTATCGGGCTGGCCTTTCAGGTTCATGACGATATTTTAGATGTTGAGGGCGACACACTAACTTTAGGTAAGCCTCAAGGGTCAGATATTGCTGCGAATAAAGCGACATACCCGGCTTTATTAGGTATGCTAGGTGCTAAGCAAAAAGCACTAAATTTGATACAACAAGCCCATGAGGCGTTAGCTAATATTGACGCAGACACAACCAGCTTAGCAGCATTGGCAAACTATTTAATTGAACGTGACCATTAAACATGGCTAAAACGTATTAAATCTTAGAACAAAATTATTACTAAATATTAAGCCGCCTCTTAAACTTAGCTTTTTTGAGGGAAGTTAATATTAGCGAAGGATATATAAAAAACCATGACACTTGATAGCAGCAAGTATCCATTACTTAATTTGGTGAACGAACCAGCCCACTTGCGAGACTTAGCACAAGATAAGCTTCCTGCATTTAGCCATGAATTGCGTGATTACTTACTCAATTCAGTATCGCAAAGTAGCGGCCATTTAGCGTCTGGTTTAGGAACCGTAGAACTTACCGTTGCATTACATTATGTGTACAACACTCCCGACGATCGTTTGGTTTGGGATGTAGGTCATCAAGCCTACCCACATAAAATACTAACGGGACGTCGTGACCAAATGCACACCATTCGCCAAAAAGATGGATTGCACCCATTTCCATTTAGAGACGAAAGTGAATACGATACCTTTAGTGTTGGCCATTCAAGCACCTCTATTTCAGCGGCGCTGGGTATGTCTATTGCTGCGCAAAAAGAAGGCAAAGGTCGTAAAACCGTGGCGGTGATAGGCGATGGCGCAATTACCGCAGGTATGGCCTTTGAGGCGATGAATCACTTAGGTGATGTTAAATCAGATATGCTGATCATTTTAAATGATAACGAAATGTCGATTTCTGAAAACGTCGGCGCGTTAACCAATCATTTTGCGCGTATTTTATCAGGTAGCTTTTATACCAACATCCGCGAAGGCAGTAAAAAGCTTCTTTCTGGTGTACCGCCGGTAAAAGAACTTGCCAGCCGTATGGAAGAACACATTAAAGGGATGATGATCCCGGGTACTTTTTTTGAAGAATTAGGCCTAAATTACATTGGTCCAATTGATGGCCATGATGTGAACATGCTGGTTGATACGCTGCGTAACATGCGTAACTTAAAAGGCCCACAACTTTTACATATAAAAACCCAAAAAGGCAAAGGTTACAAGCCCGCAGAAGCCGATCCGATTGGTTATCATGGCGTACCAAAATTTGATCCTGCAACTTCAAGTTTACCAAAATCTAAGCCAAGTGCGGCTACTTTCTCAAATGTATTTGGTGATTGGCTTTGTGATATGGCAGAGCAAGATAGCAAATTGATGGCAATTACCCCTGCGATGCGAGAAGGTTCGGGGATGGTGCGTTTTTCTAAAGAACACCCTGAACAATATTTTGATGTGGCAATTGCTGAGCAGCACGCTGTAACCCTTGCTGCAGGTTTTGCCTGTGAAGGGTTAAAACCCGTTGTGGCTATCTACTCTAGCTTTTTACAACGTGCGTATGATCAACTAATTCACGACGTTGCATTGCAAAACCTACCGGTATTATTTGCTATTGACCGCGCAGGTATTGTCGGAGCCGATGGTGAAACTCACCAAGGCGCCTATGACCTAAGCTTTATGCGCTGTATTCCTAACATGGTTATTATGGCACCTAGCGATACTAACGAATGCCGTCAAATGCTATACACTGGCTATCAAGCCAATTGCCCAGTAGCTGTGCGTTACCCGCGTGGCAGTGCGGGCACAGCAGACATTCAAAGCGCTATGCAACAGCTCGAAATTGGTAAAGCTAACGTAATTAAACAAGGTGCTAAAGTAGCTATATTGTCATTTGGTACCTTGCTTGAAAACGCCCAATTAGCCACTGATGAGCTCAATGCCACTTTAGTTAATATGCGATTTATTAAACCACTTGATTCTGGTTTAATTGATGAACTTGTCGCTAACCACGATATCATTGTAACACTTGAAGATAATGCAATTTCTGGTGGTGCAGGTTCGGCGGTTAATGAGTATTTAGCTACCCAAAAAGCGACTGTAAAAATACTTAACTTAGGTATACCGGATGAATTTATTAAACACGGTACGCAACAGCAAATGCACGATGAAATGGGGTTAGGTGAGCAAGGCATATTAACTTCAATTAAAGCATTTATGAGCTAATACTTATAGTGTTTAATAAAAAAGGAGCCTTTGGCTCCTTTTTTGTTGCTCACTTATAATCTCTAGCGCATCCATACCTTAATATCGGCTAAGCCATTACTTTGTAACAAACCAATTTGCTGTTCAACATTGGGGTTTTGCTCAAACTCAAATGCGTCTAGTTGCTCGTCAAAAGTAATGTTAGCGACGCCATCGCCGCCGCGTTTTTTAACTTGATGTAAAGCGATGTCAGCTAAATTAATCGATGTTTCCCAGCTAATAACTTGCCCACCTAACAGGGGTAGCGGATAGAAAGACCAACCCACTGACGCTGTTATATTGGTTGTTTCACCGTTAGGAAGCTGGAAAGTATAATCGGCAATAGCTTGGCATAATTCAGATACATAGCTGTCGATCAAATTACACTTAAAATCGCGTAATAACAGTAAAAACTCATCTCCACTCCACCGAGCAACATAATCAGAGCCTTGAGTACGCGAGTTAAGTAATGCAGCTACTTGTTGTAAACAACTATCTCCAGCAATAGGGCCATAGGCATCATTAATACGGCTAAAATTATCTAAATTAATAATTAATAGCACCAAAGATTTACCCTGAGCCTGCAATGACTGTGAGTTCCGCTGAAAATGCTCAATATCTTTTGGTAATTGATCAAACAAGAAACGACGACTTCTCAGCCCTGTTAGCTCATCAGAGTGACTAACAAGTTTAAGCTGAGAGTTTACTTGGTTTAATTTATCATTTGCTTGGCGAAGCTCTAAGGTTCGCTCAGTAATAAGCCCTTCGAGTACTTGTTGCTTGCGTCGCTCTTGAACTTTAAAGACCCAAAACACTAAATAAAACAGCAGTACGAAACCACTGGTGATCAGTAACCTAAAGTAGATAGTTTCACCAAATCGCTCTGGAACAATAAACGCATATTCTGCTGATTGCGCTTTACCCCAATCCTCACCTTGGCGTTTAGTTTCTAATTCAAATAAAAACATACCGGCGGGTAAATTTGTATAAATTGCTTCTCTGCGGGTATTTGCATAGCGCCAATCGTTATCAAGTCCATTGAGTTTATATCTAAACTCAATACTTGCCGGAGCGTAATAATCAATCGCGGTATAGGTAAGTGTCACATCACGCTCATCGGTCTCAAGAACTGGTTTTTCGCCTAAAGCAGCTGCTGCGAGCTTTCGTGATGGCGTCGTTAAGGTTTCTATAGTTGGTTTAAGTGAGCGTAACCCAAATAACTCTACGTCTTTAGGAATTTCTACAACGCCTTGCAAACTGGGATACCAAATAGAGTTATCCATATCAACCACCGCATCATGGCCTAAACCATTACAGCATTGGCTGGCTTTACCATCGAGCTGACGGTCAAATGAAGAGATCACTTCTTCTACTTTTAGGCTTTCGATGTTGGCTTTAAATTGCTCAACAGGCATACGGTAAACCCCTTTCATGGTGCTTACCCAAATTCGCTTTGAGGTGTCATCGTATTCTAAGCTGAATATAGAACCATATGGCAGTCCATTGGCGGCGTCTAGTTGCTGCCATTGCCCTTGTCCACTGCGATAAAACAAACCATCATTCAACGAACCAATTAAAATACCTACGCCTTTAATGTGTAAAATGCTAGTAACGTACGCACTTTCTAAGGTGGTTTGGTCACCTATTTTTTCTATCCCGCGTTCAGTAAAGTAATACGCGCCTTTACTGGTACCAATCACGCCAAAATTTGGTTTATCTAGAACATAAGTAACAAACTTACTACCTAAGAACGCATTGTACGCAAAAGGGTTTAAGCCATTATAATTTAGACGATATAACCCTCGTCCGGTGCCTACCCAAAAGCCGCCTTTAGTTGAAGTGCTAATTGCAAAAACAGGGTTATCGCTCAACGCACGAGCAGGGAAACTATATAAGGTGTTCGACTCATAGAAAAACAAGCCTCTGCCAGTAGCAACATAAAGGCGATCGCCATCAAATTGCAGGTCATGTACCGAGGCATTTCCATACTTGGCACTATTGATAACATTGATAAAGGTTTTATCGGCATCAAAATAACCAATGCCACTTTTATTGGCAATCCATAATTTACCGTCAGGTGATTTACTAATCGCCATCACCGCTTCGGTCATTTTAGAAATGGCCGAATGGCGCTCTATTCGCCCTTCGTGAGCAAGCCATAACCCTTCACTAAAACTCGCTAGCCATATGTTATTTTCATCATCTCTAAATATATCGGCAAACCAAATACTCTGATCTAATTGGCTGGGTTCAACCCACTGCCAATCATTAGATTTAGCTCTAAATAATAAACGTCCATAGGTTGATATCCACAAGCCGCCATTACCATCGCTCATAAACTTATACACAGCTGAGTTATTAGCATTGGGAAGTGGAAACGGACGTAGCTCGTCATCTAAATCTAAAAAATAAGCCCCTAACTCAGAAGCTAGGTACAAATTACCATTTAAAAACGATAGATCGTGAACAATGGTTTGCGCTAAACGATCGGGTAAAGCCACTTTAGCGGTTAGTTCTAAGCGTAATTTAGAAAAGTCAGACGAGCTTTGCGTTAAACGTAATAAATTACGGTCGTTAACCAGCCAAATTCCCTCAGGTGAAAGCGCCATTTTACTGACCGACCCCACAATTTGGGTGATAGCTGTGGCGTTTACAATAGGACTAGGGTTATTTAGTTGGTCGCGCAGTTCTATTTGGCCTCTGTCTATATAATAGAGCCCATTAGCTGCTATCCAGATACTGCCTTGAGAGTCTTCAAGAATATCTCTTACAGGGCCTTTAATATTAAACTCTTGTGCGGTTAGCTTTTCAGGATCGATAACCACAAGGCCATTTTTAGTGCCTACCCACAATAATCCTTCGCCATCGATCAATAATTTATTAATACCATTGCTGGGTAAAAATAAACTATTTTGGGTATTATAATTAGTGAAGGTATTGCCATCAAAACGGCTTAATCCAAATTGAGTGCCAAGCCACATATAGCCTTGGTTATCTTGTACTACACTTTTTAGGGATTGTGAGGGTAAGCCGTCTTTGATATTCCATTGTTTAACTACGTAATCAGTAATTGAAGCCGTACTTGGCATGGCACATAACATAAGTACACAAACCAATAAAAATCGCATCATAGTGCTGCCACCTAGTTAAACAAATAATAAATTAAAAGGGTAGTAAACCTACTTTTATCAATGCTTGCAAACAAATAAGCGAAAAAATACCTGCAAGTACATCATCGGCCATAATACCAAACCCACCATGGGCACGTTTATCGAGTATACGAATCGGCCCTGGCTTTGCTATATCAAAAAAGCGAAACAGTAAAAAGCCCACTAGTAATGTTTGCCAGTTAAGTGCTGCGCCAATCATAGTAATATAGTAACCAGCAACTTCGTCCCAAACAATTGCCGGATGATCATGTACTTGAAGGTCATCGGCTGTTTTTCCACATGCCCAAATACCAAAGATACTTATGACTACTGCAAATACAATTTGTAACCATAGCGGAAAATGCATGGTAATAAAAATAAACGGTAATGCTGCCAATGTGCCAAATGTACCAGGTGCTTTTGGTGCAAGCCCAGTACCAAAACCCAAACCAAAAAATTGATGTGGGCGTTTTAAATTAAATAATCGGTTTTTATTCAAACCTGCTCCTTGGAAAAGTGCTCAAAACCTTTATGTTCAAAAGCAAACTTATCGCCTTGGTGTAATAACTCTATATTGCCGTCACCACTTTTTATTTGCCCGATACAGCTTGCCTCTACACCGTATTGGCGCAGCTTAATATCTAGCATACTCTTGTTACTATCAGCAACGGTATACAGTAACTCGTAGTCATCGCCATAGTTAAGAACAAAAGGAAGTCGCTGCTCAAAATCAAGACTCGTTTGCATGGCATCTGAGGTGGGGACATTTTCAATATTAATGGTGGCACTAACTTGTGATAAATTTAGCACATGCCCTAAGTCGGCTAGTAACCCATCGGAAATATCAATGGCCGACGATGCCAAGCCTCGTAACGCTTGCCCAGCAGCTACACGTGGCGTGGGGAAATTTAAACGTTTATTAATATCTTTTAAGTGTTCAGGTGCAATCGATAAGCCTTGTTTTTTCGATTCAATCGCCAACCCAGCATCACCAAGCGGACCGGTTACAAAAATCCAATCACCCACTTTTGCACCACTTCTACGTAATGCTGTGCCTTCAGGAACTGTACCTTTTGCACAAATAGTAATACTAAGTGGACCTTGAGTGGTATCACCACCAATGATCTGAACGTTAAAGTACTCAGCAATTTCATGCATGCCATCAGTCAGCTCAGCAATCCATTGTGGATCGATACTAGGTAACGTAAGTGCAACCGACACCCAAGTAGGCTCTGCGCCCATGGCAGCTAAATCACTTAAATTAACAGCAAGAGCTCGATGCCCTAATGCGCGAGGGGAGATATCATGAAAAAAATGCACCCCAGCAACTAAGGTATCTGTGGTTACAGCAAGCTGACAGTTCGCTGGAACTGTGACAAGCGCACAGTCATCTCCAATCCCTAAATTAACATCGCGACGAGTAATGCCACGACCTTTAAAGTAACGATTAATTAATTCAAATTCCTTCATACACAAAAAAGCCGGCCTATGCCGGCTCTCCTTTTTAACGGTTATTTATAACAACTCATCTGATAATAAAAATCAGCTAAAGTTGTTATTACTTGCGTAACTGTTTTACAGCTTTATCAAGTACACCGTTTACAAATTTATGGCTATCTTCAGCGCCAAACATTTTAGCTAATTCAATACTTTCATTGATAGCCACTTTGTAAGGAACGTCTTCACGAAATTTAAGCTCGTAGCTGCTTAAACGTAAGATTGCACGTTCAACTTCGTCTAATTCATCAAATGGACGAGTTAAATGAGGCGATACAGCTTCGTCTAGTTGCTTGTGGTTTACTGCAACTCCACGCGCTAAATCTTTAAAATATTCAACATCAATTTTAGTCACATCGTTTTCGATCAACATTTGTTGTTCGATATCGGCAATTGCATTGCCGCTTAATTGCCATGAATAAACGGCTTGAAGTGCTAAGATACGTGCTTTACGTCTTGCTGCTGGTTTCACAAAAATTCCTTAAACTTAAATTTTATCTAACACATTAACCATTTCAAGCGCACCTAAAGCAGCTTCGCCGCCTTTGTTACCCATTTTGGTACCTGCGCGCTCAATTGCTTGCTCAATGCTTTCAGTGGTTAATACGCCAAATGCAACCGGGATATCATACTCAAGTGATACTTGTGCAAGCCCTTTATTTGACTCGCCAGCGACGAGATCAAAGTGAGGCGTGCCCCCTCTGATCACTACACCTAAGGCGATAATTGCATCATATTCTTTTTTTGCTGCAACGCGTTTCGCTGCTAAAGGTAATTCAACCGCACCTGGTACGTAAATTACGGTAATATCATCTTCTGATACTCCACCAGTACGTTTTAGCTCATCAACAGCACCTGCAAGCAAGCTACTACCAATAAAGTCATTGAAACGAGAAATGACAATGGCAAACTTTTTGCCTGGAGCGTATTTATTACCTTCAATAATTTTCATTTGATAACCCTAAAAATAAGTTTAAGCGATTTCGGTTGCGCAAAAATTGCTGCGCATTATACCACATAAATAAAATAATAGCCTAGCGTGTAATTATTGTGGCTCTACGTAATCAACAACTTCTAAATGGAAGCCTGATAATGCATGATATTTTTTCGGTAAACTCATCAAACGCATTTTTTGGATACCTAAATCAGCCAAAATTTGCGAGCCTACACCTACGGTACGTGAAGTACCTTGGAATTTGCGTGGCGTTACACTCTCGCCAGCATCAGCTGCAGCGAATGCTTTAACAGTCGCTTCTAATTCGTCAGTGCTTTCTTGCTTACCTAAGATGACTAAAGCGCCATTATGCTCAGCTATATACGCCATTGCTTGCGATAATCCCCAACTACGATCAGCATTACGATCAGAGAGTAAAATATCGTTAAAGGTACTTTGTAAGTGCACTCGCACTAACGTTGGTTCTTGTTGTTTTATTTCACCTTTAAGCAATGCATAGTGCAGCTGCCCGTCAATGGTGTCTTTGTAAGTTACTAAGTCAAATTCGCCATGCTCAGTTGGCAATTTACATTTTGCAACTTGCTCAATAGTGGTTTCATTTAAGTTACGGTATTCGATTAAATCAGCAATGGTGCCAATTTTAATATCATGTTGCTTAGCAAATACTTCTAAATCAGGGCGGCGCGCCATGGTGCCATCTTCATTTAGAATTTCTACAATCACTGATGACGGCTCAAGCCCCGCTAAACGCGCTAAATCACAGCCAGCTTCAGTGTGCCCTGCGCGCGTTAATACGCCGCCAGGTTGCGCCATAATAGGGAAAATATGCCCAGGCTGTACAATATCACTTGGCACTGCGCCTTTAGCAATGGCAGCTTGAACAGTACGAGCACGATCCGCTGCAGAAATCCCCGTCGTAACCCCTTTTGATGCTTCAATAGACATAGTAAAGTTGGTCGAGAATGCAGCACCGTTATTTTTAACCATCAGCGGTAAATCAAGTTGCGAGCAACGCTCTTGGGTCATGGTTAAACAAATTAACCCACGGCCATGAGTCGCCATAAAGTTAATTGCTTCTGCACTTATGTGCTCAGCAGCAATAATTAAATCGCCTTCATTTTCTCTGTCTTCATCGTCCATTAAAATAACCATTTTACCGGCTTTAATGTCATCTATTATTTCTTGTGCGCTGTTTAAATTCATAAGTTGCTCGTATAAGTTGTCAATATCGTTATTTTATAAAGCCCGCTTTAGCGAGTAAGCTCATCGAAATATCTGAACCAGTAGGATGCTCAGCTCCCTTTACAAGGCGCTCTAAATAACGTGCTATTTGGTCGACCTCTAGATTCACTTTGGTACCGACTTGAAAATCGGCTATGGTCGTTTGCCCGCTGGTGTGTGGCACAATCGTTAGTTTAAATTTATTACCTTCAACCGCATTGACCGTTAGGCTAATACCATCAATACACACAGACCCTTTATAAGGAATGTATTTCATTAAACTTTCGTCGGTGGCTAACCAATATTCAGTTGCTCGCGCATTGGTATTTATTGCTGTGATAGTGGCAATACCATCGACATGACCAGACACTAAATGACCTCCGAGGCGCGATACAGGTTGCATCGCCTTTTCTAAGTTAACTGTTTGTCCTAATGCGTAATGTGCAAACCCCGTTAAGCTAATCGTTTCATTTGATAAGTCAGCACTAAAGCCATCTATATGCTTATCAACAACAGTGAGGCATACACCGTTGGTTGCAATACTGTCACCTAACTTAACATCACTCATATCAAGGTTTTTACTTTGGATACGAATAGCTAAATCACCTTGTTTTTTTTGTAATAACGCAATTTTACCTGTCGCTTCAACTATTCCAGTAAACATAGTGCTACTCTTTATATAAAATGATTAATGAGCTTTTTTTAGTGCTGTGATACGTAAATCATCACCAATTGGCACACACTCATTAAAAGTTAAATTAATGGTATTTTGCATACTCATTAACTCTGGGAAATTTAGTAAACTTTTAGCATCGCTGCCCATTAATTTAGGAGCAATGTAAAAAACAAACTCATCAATTAAATCAAGTTCTGTCATTTTACCGGCCAGTGTTGCTCCGGCCTCTAGCCACACATTATTAAACTGCAATTGGGCAAGCGTGTTTAACACGGCCAGTAAATCTACTTTATTATTATTTTCAGGTACTTCAATCTGTTTAACAAAATGAGGCCACTGATGCGATTTATCAACCTTGGTGGTAAATATTATCACCTCACTTTGAATTGAAAATAAGGCAAGATCAGGGGTAAGTCTATTTTGTGAGTCAATAACAACGCGAACCGGTTGGCGCAGTGGTAAATCAGTTGGTAAAGAATACGGTAACTCTTCTGGGCGCACATTTAATTTTGCATCATCCATTAATACCGTATCGGCACCGGTTAAAATTGCACAGCTCTGAGCACGATACAGCTGCACATCTTGGCGCGCAGCGGGCCCAGTTATCCATTTACTTTGGCCATTTTTAAGCGCTGTTTTACCATCAATACTGGCGGCCATTTTACAGGTAACAAAGGGCAACCCCTGCTCCATTCGTTTAAAAAAGCCTAAATTTAATGCCCGCGCTTGCTCTTCAAGTAATCCGTAAGCGACTTCTATACCTGCATCCGCTAAAATTTTAAGGCCTTTTCCTGCAACTTGCGGGTTGCTGTCAACCATAGCAGCAATCACTTTTTTCACACCCGCGGCCTTTAGCCCTTCAGCACAAGGCGGTGTACGACCATAATGACTGCAAGGCTCTAGGGTTACATAAGCGGTTGCACCTTTAGCACTTTCACCGGCCTCAGCCAAAGCATTAACTTCAGCATGACCTTGCCCTGCTAATTGATGAAACCCTTCGGCTATTATTTTATTATTTTTTACTAGTACACAGCCTACATTAGGATTAGGAGTGGTGGTAAAGCGCCCTTTTTTTGCCAGCTCAATGGCACGTGCCATATAACGTTTATCATCCTCTGAAAACGAGCTTTGCATGGTCATTACTACTCTCCTAAGCGGGCTATTTCTTCACCAAACTCACGTATATCTTCAAACGAGCGATATACTGAGGCAAATCTTACATAGGCTACTTTATCTAATTTTTTCAGCGCTTCCATAATGCACTCACCTACCAAATGACTAGACACTTCACGTTCGCCAGTGGCTCGCAGCTGCGATTTAATTATATTAACTACTTCGTCAACTTGTTCAGTACTTACAGGGCGCTTTTCAAGGGCGCGAGTTAAGCCATTTAGTAACTTATCTTCATTAAACGGTTCGCGGCTGCCATCTTGCTTAATAACTCGCGGCATGACTAATTCAGCCCCTTCAAAGGTGGTAAATCGTTCGTGACATTCATTACATTCACGACGTCTACGTACTTGGTGTCCTCCACCGACCAGGCGAGAATCAATAACTTTAGTATCTTTGGCGGTGCAAAATGGGCAATGCATAACTGTGTGCTTCCGTTTTAAAAACAAAAATGGCCACTATAATAGCGGCCATTATCATAACAAAAATGTGTGCAGTTGTGATCTAAATTACTATTTTACTCTTGGATTAAGCGTAAACAGGTAATTTTGCACAAATTGCTTTCACTTTTTCTTTTACTTGCGCTTGTACTGACTCATCTTCGATGTTGTCTAGTACGTCACAGATCCAGCCCGCTAACTCTTTTGACTCTGCTTCTTTAAAGCCACGACGAGTGATTGCTGGTGAACCAATACGCAAACCAGAAGTAACAAATGGTGAACGAGGATCGTTCGGTACTGAGTTTTTGTTAACCGTGATATTCGCGTTACCTAGGGCAGCATCTGCATCTTTACCTGTGATATCTTTATCGATTAAATCAAGTAAGAATAAGTGGTTGTCAGTTTTACCTGATACTACTTTGTAGCCGCGCTCTTGTAATACTGCAACCATTGCTTGAGCATTTTTAACAACTTGTGCTTGGTATGTTTTAAATTCAGGTTGAAGTGCTTCTTTAAATGCCACCGCTTTAGCAGCAATAACATGACATAAAGGACCACCTTGGCCACCTGGGAAAACAGCGCTGTTTAGCTTTTTGTAAATATCTTCATCGCCACACGCAGAAATGATTAAACCACCGCGAGGACCGGCTAATGTTTTGTGTGTTGTGGTTGTTACAACGTGAGCAAATGGCACAGGGCTTGGGTAAACACCCGCAGCAATTAAACCTGCAACGTGCGCCATATCAACAAATAAGTATGCGCCTACTTTGTCTGCAATTTCACGGAATTTAGCCCAATCAACAATACCTGAGTATGCAGAAAAACCAGCAATGATCATTTTTGGTTTATGCTCAAGTGCTAACGCTTCAACTTGTGCGTAATCAATTTCGCCAGTTTCTTCGTTAAGTCCATACTGAATTGCGTTGTATGTTTTACCTGAGAAGTTTACGTGTGAGCCATGTGTTAAGTGACCACCGTGCGCTAGGCTCATACCTAAAACAGTATCAAGTGGGCTTAATAGTGCTTGGAAAACAGCGGCATTCGCTTGTGAACCGGCATGCGGTTGCACGTTTGCGTAATCTGTACCAAATAATTCATTTGCGCGGTCAATCGCTAACTGCTCAACCACATCAACGTGCTCACAGCCACCGTAGTAACGTTTGCCCGGGTAGCCTTCAGCATATTTATTAGTAAGTTGAGAACCCTGCGCTTCTAGTACGCGTGGGCTACAGTAGTTTTCAGATGCAATTAACTCAATGTGCTCTTCTTGACGTGATGTTTCTTTGCTCATCGCGTCAAATAACTCTGGATCAAAGTCCGAAATATTCATGCTACGTTCTAACATTGGGGTCTCCTGGGCAACGTGTATGGGTATTTTTTACAGGCTTTATTGTACGCTTAAAACGACTCTTTGCCTACGCTCTTAAGTTGAGGATATTTAAACAGGGATTGAAACTATTTCACAGCATTTTGATGATGATATTTTTTTATAAACTAATAAAAATTTTAAATGAATTTGATTTATTACATTTATTTAGCTTATGCGTTATGCCTAAAGCGATGTATAAACAAACAAAAAAAGCGGCATGAGCCGCTTTTTTTAATGTGTTATTTTAACCAAGTTTAGCAAATAGTTCGCTGCGTAAATCGTCGTAATCATTGTGCATATCAATGGCTAAACATGGTTTTGCAAGCGCATCTGCTAGCGGTTTTGGCATGGCTATTTCGGTATTTAGTACCTCTTCAACGCTTTCTTTAAATTTAGCTGGGTGTGCAGTCGCTAAAAAGATACCTGCTGCATCTGTTGCTTTATTTTCAACAAGCCCTTGGTAGGCAATCGCGGTATGAGGCTCTGCAATATAGCCAAGCTGTTGAATTTTTTTCATCACTGATTTTGTGTTTTGCTCATCCACACTAACAGAATAAAAATTGTCATAACTAAACCAGTTATTATCTAGCATAGTTTGTACTCGCGGCCAGTTATTAGGTTTACTGACATCCATAGCATTAGACAGTGACTCAATAGTGGCATTGGGCGTCCACTGTTTATCAAGCATATAACGTGGCACAGTATCATTTTGGTTTGTAGTCGCGCTTAGTTTACCTACAGGCATACCAATAACAGCACCAATCATAGCTGCACACACATTACCAAAATTACCACTGGGTACTGAAATATGCGCTGTAGCACGCTTTTCTTTTGGCAACTGTGCAATGGCCTCAAAGTAATAACAAACTTGCGCAACTAAGCGGCTAATATTGATTGAATTTGCTGAATTTAAACCAAGTTTTGCTTTTAACTCTTCATCTAAAAATGATTTTTTAACCAACTCCTGGCAATCATCAAAACTGCCTTCAATCGCGTAACAATGAATATTGTCACCGAGAGTAGTAAATAGCTTTTGCTGAGCGAGTGAAATTTTGCCCTTAGGGTATAAAATAACCACATCAATATTTGGCTTATTATAAAAAGCATGCGCGACAGCGGCACCGGTATCACCGGATGTTGCAGTTAAAATAGTGACTTTTTCGCCTTGATTAAATTGCGCTAAGCACTCGGCCATAAAACGGCCACCAAAATCTTTAAATGCCAGTGTTGGGCCATGGAATAACTCTAAGCAATAGGTATTGTCTTCAACTTCCACCAGCTTAACCGGAAAGTTAAACGCATTCTTAACCATCTGGGCAACAGTATCACTTGGTAGCTCATCACCAATAAGGTGCGATAAAATTTTGCCGCTGCGAGTAACAAAGTCCATATCGAGTAATGCATCAACATCACTTAATGGCGCTAACGACTCAGGAAAAAACACCCCTTGATTACGCCCCAGTCCTGTTTTTACAGCTTCAACAAACGACACTTTTTGTGAATATTCTTTTAAATTATGTAATTGCATGACTCTTGATCCTATAAAACATTTAATTGACGCGTGCCGTCGTTATCTAATTTACAAATATGGCAAAAACCTTGCTCGTTGATGTAATTTTCCTCTAGCCACTGCGCGCATTGCTCTGCCGCTTCAAGCGTTTTACATACACTAAACAAGGTCGGCCCTGCGCCTGAAATACTCACCACTTCAGCACCGAGTTCTGGCAAACTAAGTTTGGCTTGATCAAAACCATTTATTAGTGGCGCACGATGTGGTTCAGCAATATTGTCTTGCATAATACAAAGCGCCTCATCAAAACGTGAAGTCAGTAATAAACTGCTAAAAGCCGATAATCGCTGCGCAAACTCAACCCCCGCATGCATACTTAGCTCTTTTGGTAAAACAGAGCGTGCCTTTGCGGTATTGAGCGAAAAGCCAGGAAATGCGGCAACGTAATACCAGTTTTCATCAACAGGTAACGCTATTGATTTATTTGGAATTAAGTCGCCCGTTAATTGTAAGCCACCAAGATAACAAGGAGTGATATTGTCATAATGACGTCCACCGCTTACCAAGCCTTCAAAATCGGCCATTAGCTCTATTAACTCAACTTGGCTTAAATTAGTTTGAGCAAACTTATCCAGCGCTGCAAATGCCGCAACAACAGAGCAAGCACTTGAGCCTAACCCAGACCCTATAGGCAGGTTTTTCTTCAACTCTAATTTTACGGCTGGCATATTCGGTGCTACATGTGTACGAAAATGCACTAAACATTGATACGCTAAGTTTTCATTCGCATCGCTTGGGAGTTTATGGGCGTATTCGCCACTACAAATAAACTCATCACGAGGCGCTTCACATATAGTAACCACATCCCCCAGCAAGCTGCCATCAATCGGGGCTAACGCCGCACCGAGGGAGTCAAAACCAACCGTAAAATTACCAATGGAGGCTGGCGCATAAACTTCAATCATAACCGCCCCCTAGCGTGATAGTGTTTTAAGAATATCGGCAAATACACCCGCAGCAGTTACTGCAGAGCCTGCGCCATAACCACGGATAACAAACGGACGTGGCTGATAGTATTGGCTTAAAATAGCCAGCGCATTTTCACCATCACGAATTACACTTAATGCGTGTGATGAATCTACCGCTTCAATACCTACTTTACAGTGTCCATTTTTAATTGTGCCTACATAGCGAAGTACTTTACCTTCACTCGCTGCACTTTGAATACGGTCCTTAAAGTCAGCATCCAGACTTGGTAGCTTTGCCATAAACTCATCAACATTGTCACCTTGGGCGAAGCCTTGTGGTAGTACAGACTCCACTTCTATGTCGCTAAGCTCCAATTTCATACCTGCTTCGCGGGCAATGATAAGTAGTTTACGTGCTACGTCTGTTCCCGATAAGTCATCGCGAGGATCGGGTTCAGTAAAGCCACTCTCTTTCGCTTTAATTGTTGCTTCAGAGAGTGATAAACCATCTTCAAGGGCACCAAACATGTACGAAAGTGAGCCAGATAAAATACCACTAAATTCAAGTAATTCATCGCCAGCACCAAAGAGTGATTGCAAGTTATCAATTACAGGCAAACCCGCACCTACGTTAGTTTCGTATAAAAATTTACGGTTATTTTTATGCGTTGCTGCAATTAAGTCTTGGTAATAAGTATATGAACTAGTCGTCGCTTTTTTGTTAGCGGCCACAACGTGGAAACCCGCATTTAAAAAATCGACGTATTGCGAAGCCAAGGCATCTGATGAAGTACAATCAACTAGCACAGGGTTAACCAAGTGATTTTGCTTAACAAACTGTTCTACTAATTTTAAATCAAATGCTTGCTCTGATTGCGTTAGTTTTTGTTGCCAATCATCAAAAGCAATGCCTTCACCATCAAGGTGTAATTGACGAGAATTAGCCACACCGTATAGGTTTAATTTAATATTACGCTTTTCAAGCCATGCTTGTTGACGTTCAAGCTGGTTTATTAGCTCTTGACCGACTAAGCCACATCCCAATAAAAACACATCGATTGAAGGCACATGAGTGAAAAAGTTTTCATGACAGATTTTAACCGCGTCATTACACAACTCACCATCAATAACCGCAGAAATAGCGCTTTCAGTTGAATCTTGCGCTATGGCAACAATGTTTACTTGTGCTTGAGCAAGCGATGCAAAAAACTTAGCAGCTAAGCCTTTATGTGCGCGCATGTTATCGCCCACTAGCGTTACAATTGCTAAATTACGTTGCACATTTACCGGCTCAATTAAGCCTGCTTTTGACTCTAAGTCAAAGGCCACTTGCAACGCATTCAACGCTAGATTTAAATCACTTTCATGAACACAAAAACTGATGCTAAATTCACATGATGATTGAGTGATCAGTACGATTGACACGTTATCATGCGCTAATGCATTAAATACTTTCGATGCCATGCCCACTTTGCCCTTCATACCAGGGCCCGAAACGGTCAACATAGCTAAGTTTTGTAGGCTTGAGAGTGCTTTTACTGGTTCATCAGATACCGTATCGTTACTAATTAGTGAGCCTTGCGCATCTGGGTTATGAGTGTTTTTAATTTCGCATGGCACTCCAGCTTTTGCACACGGTAGGATAGTTTTAGGGTGCAACACTTTAGCGCCAAAATAAGAAAGCTCCATCGCCTCTTTGTAAGATAGGAAGTCAACCTTAGTGGCTTTTTTGATATAACGCGGATCGGCGCTGTATACACCATCAACGTCAGTCCATATTTGACACACTTGCGCTTCTAAACACGCTGCAGCAATCGCCGCTGAATAATCAGAGCCATTTCGACCAAGTGTTGTGAGCTCACCTTTATCATTACTTGCAGTAAAGCCAGGCATAATGTAAACCGTTGCTGGCGACTCTTTTAGTACCGCTTGAAAACGGGCTTTACTGGCGACTAAATCGGCTTCAGCGTCTATGTGTCCACCCGTTGAAACAATACAGTCTATTGCTTGTAAATAATGCGCGTTATGATCGGCTAGTAGGCTTTGCATTAGCGATACGCTAACACGTTCACCAAAGCTAATAATAAAAGCCCTGATTTTATCTGGGCAACACTTAATTAGTGCAACCCCATCAAGCTTATTTTTCAATTCGTTAAAGTCCGGCCAGTTTTGAACTGTTCCTTGTCTTTCCTCTACAGCCGCTTTTAAAGCATTGCAGCGGGTAACAAGTGCATCCCACAACGGGTTGAAATCCTGCCCCTGCTCTGCGGCACTAGCCAACGCAACAAGCGAATCTGTCATACCGCCAGGCGCTGAAAGCACCAGTAACATTTCATCTTTTAATTGTGCCTTAGCTAGAGCAGCTACTTGCTCTAAGCAGGCAAAGTCAGCGAGCGATGAGCCACCAAATTTTAAAACGCGCATTTTTTATGTTTCCTCATTCCATAAAACGAAAAAAGGCCTGTGTTCTAAGTGAACACAGGCCTTTAAATTTGTTGCACCGACCTATGCCACTATCCAGTAAGAATGGTGGTTGTAATAATAATGGTCGTTACAAGACTAAATGTTTTCATAAGCTTAAGACTGCCTTAACAAAGGCTATTCTGTCAACCCTAAATTAGAAGATAAAACAGTCTTTTTCATCATGAATTTTATTAATAAATGCCAAACTTATGCAAAACGTCGTTAAGTTGAATTTTATTAATAGGTTTATGAATGAAATCAATTGCACCAAGTTGCGCTACCCGCTCTCGCATTTTTTGTTGAATGTCAGCAGAAATTACCAATACATAAGTTTCTATTTTATTTGCTTTAACTTGCTCAAGTACTTCAATACCATCCACTTCAGGCATGGTTAAATCGAGGCATAGAAGATCAAACTGCCCATGATGCAACTGCTCCAAGGCTTCCTTACCATTTTTTGCCTGTTGAATATCGGCATCTATGCACTCATTTAAACAGCGGACCACTTGTTTACGAGCAACGGTTGAGTCATCACAGACTAAAATAGAAAAACGCACCATAATGACTATTTAATTAAACTCATATAAAACACCTAAACCCACGCTAAAATCAATTTGCTTGCTCAGTCAGCAAAAAGTAAAGAGTATAACCAACATAACTAGCGAGCAGGTTATTTACTGTATCTTTTACTAACGTTATCAATAAAATGCATGAATGCACAATACAAATTAGCAAAATAACTCTACCTAATTTACAAACAAGCTGGCTAACACACTACGCTTTATTGTTAAGTTCATGAGGGAATCCTTATTTAAGAGCCTAAAATAACAATATAATAAAATATATGTTTATTTTTAATGATTTATTAACTAATGTTTATAAGCGTACATTAACAGCTGAATAACTAAAGGAAATACAAGTCCCTCATGCCGCAAAAAAGTCTCTCAACAAAGTTACTCACACGAGTTTTATCAGTTTATTTTATACTGACTTTTGTGGTGACCTGCGGACAAATCTTCGCAGAGTATGTTAATACCAAAGATTACATACGCGATGAGCTCGGCACACTGCAAAAAACATTTGGTAGAAGTTTAACCCGAGCAATTTGGGAGCTAAATATAAAGCAAACCACAACAACCGCAGAAGGATTACTTGATATACCTATGGTTGAAGGAGTTATTATCCGTGATGATAACGGCGCTATTATTTCTCAATTAGGCCGTGCACTAAACATTCATAACCTTTACAGCCAGCAACTTGTCCAAGAAGACGTCATGGTAGAGGATACTAAAGCCGGCTTGTTTGGCTATACATTTCCGCTTATTTTTGAATTTTCAGGCCGTGCCACTCAGGTAGGCGATGTGACTTTATTTTCTAGCCGCGACGTGATCTTTAGCCGCATCATGCTCTCTATTTACTTTTTAATTGGCAACGCCATGATTAAAACCACCTTTTTAATCATCTTGTTTTTAATCGCATTTAGAAAGCTATTAACTGAGCCGCTCACACAACTCACTGAGCAAATTGAATATCTTGAATTAGAAGAGCTCGATGGCCAGCACGTTAAAATTGTCACTGATGAAAATAACGAACTGAAAGTAATGGAACGCTCTTTTAACAATTTGATCTCTAAAGTTGTTGAGTATAAAAAAGAGTTAAAACAAACCCAGCATGACCTAATCGAAAGTAATCAAAAACTAGATCAACAAAACTTACAGCTTGAACAAGATGTTGCGCGAAAAACATCAAACCTAAGCCAAGCTATGATCGATCTGCAGCAACAAAAATATGAACTCGAACGCCAAAAAGCAGTATTAACAGAAGAAGTTGACCTACGAAAGCAAACAGAGCAAGAGCTGCTAAGTAAACAAACCCAACTACAAAACTCACTCGATGAACTAAGCTTTGCGCAAGAGCAACTTGTTGGCTCAGAAAAAATGGCAGTATTAGGTGGTTTAGTTGCTGGTATCACTCATGAAATTAATACCCCTATTGGTATTGGCGTAACCGCGACCTCATTTTTGCAAGAGCGCTTAACTGAAATAGAAACTGCATTTAAAAATAAATCGCTATCTTCCTCGGCACTGGAAGGCTTTATTAATGATGCAGCACAAAGTGCTCAGCTACTCTCTCACAATTTAGAGCGTGCTTCAGACTTAATCACCAGCTTTAAACAAATTGCAGTTGATCAAGCCAGTGAGGCGCTAAGAACCATTAACTTTAAAGATTACATCAATGAAGTTATACGTTCTTTACATCCGCAAATTAAAAAAACATCCCACAGTATTCGCCTGCACTGCCCGGATGATTTAATTATTAATTTACCTGCAGGGGTGATCAGCCAAATATTTACTAACTTAATTATGAATTCATTAGTGCATGGCTTTGAAAATATAAATAGTGGTCAAATCACCATAGATGTAAATACCGATGAAAGCGACTTAGTTATTAATTATCAAGATAATGGTATCGGTTTAAAACCAGCTCAACTTAAGCGTTTATTTGACCCATTCTTCACCACAAAGCGTGATGAAGGTGGCAGCGGCTTAGGTGCTCACATTATTTTTAACCTTGTAAAACAAACACTCAATGGTAAAATTGAAGTCAGTAGCGAACCTAACCAAGGGTTACATTACCGAATTTCGTTCCCTAAAAATATGTCATCCCCCCTGCCACTTTTTAAACTCGATTAGCCGTTTCTAGAAGCGGCTTTTATTGCTATGATTGCACAAATTTTTTAAATGGATCATTTCCCTATGTGGTTTAGTAACCTTATATGCTATCGCTTTAAACAAGACGTTTCGTACACTCAAGAAGACTTTGACAAGGCGTTAGAACAAGATCTATTTCGTCCATGTACTGGCCAAGAGTTGGCAACATTTGGCTGGACAAAAGCATTTGGTAAACATGGTGAAACTTTGTCTCACTTTTCACAAAAAAGCATTTTAGTCTGCGCCAAGCGTGAAGAGAAAGTGTTACCGGCATCTGTAATAAATGAGCTTGTTGCAGAGAAGGTTGATCAGATTGAAGCTGAAGAAAATCGACCAGTAAAGAAAAAAGAAAAAGATGAATTAAAAGAAAACATCTTGCACACGCTACTGCCACAAGCATTTAAAAAGTCGAGCCTACAGTTTGCGTTCATAGACCAGGAAAATGGTTGGGTTGTAGTTAATAGCGCAAGCTTTAATAAAGCGGAAGAGCTTCTGGCGTTACTACGTAAATCATTAGGTACGCTACCCGTTGTTCCTGCGTTTGCTAACTATGATTTAGATGTGTTTTTAACTGACTGGCTTACTAACTTTAGTACTCCAGAGGGCTTTGCGATTGGCTCTGATGCTGAGCTTGAAGAAGCGGATGACAGTGGAGCCCAAGTTAAGCTTAAAGGCCATGACTTAGCGTGTGACGAAGTAAAATCGCACCTTGAAAGTGGTAAACGCGTAACTAAGCTTGCCTTGGATTGGCAAGAACGCGTTAAGTTTATGCTACAAAACGATGGTTCAATTAAACGTTTAAGCTATAGCGAAACACTTAAAGAAGAAAATGCCGATATTCCTAAAGAAGATATGGCGGTTAAACTAGACGCTGACTTTATTCTTGCATCTGAGGAAATAAAACAGCTTCTTGAAGAGCTTACTCAAGGCTTAGGTGATGCAGACGATTTAGCGTAAAAGCTTTATTAAACAAATAAAAAGCACGATACTAATCGTGCTTTTTATTGTTCAAAAATTTAGCTAAACATTTCTTTTACGTCTTCAACCATATGCAAGTATTCCTCACTCTCTAACATTTCTAATGAAGGAAAAATGCCTTTATCAATATAGGTTTGTAGCGCCGCAGATTTATCTGATACTTGTAGGGTTCCCTCAAGGATTGCACCAATGCGAATAAAGTCGATATAACTCACTTCAGTAGAGCGATAGTTAACATCAGCCCAGTGCTGTGCAACCTCTACAAACACATCAGGGAATTCCCATGCTTTCATTATTGAGCCACCAATTTTACCGCTTAAACGTTGAATTGCATGCGCTAAAAAACTCGGATTGGCAAACACTTCTGGGTGTCGCTCAGCCTCAGTTAAAATCGGTAACACCCCAATATTATAAACCAATGAAGCTAGTGTAATGGCATCACGGTTAAGCGAAGTGTGAGTATTTCTTTTTAAGTAAAACTCCATCAATGAAATAGAATGCGAGGCCACATGCAGCGTTTTTTGCCACGCCTTGCCCATGTATCCCTTTATTAGCTCATTATTAGATACAAACAGCTGCTCCATTGCCATGGCTGTAGCTATATTTTTTATTTGCCTTAAGCCAATACGTGTCACTGCTTGATGTAAGTTAGACACCTTTACAGCACGACCCATAATGGCACTATTTGCTACTTTAATCATTCGCGCAGACAGTGCAGGGTCATGTGCTATTGCATCTGACATTTGCATCAAATTTACATCTGGATTGTCAGCGGCTTGACGAACCTTAATCGCTACCTCTGGTAACGTAGGTAACACCAGTGTGTCGTTGTTAATTCTGTCAACCAAAATTGTGAGTAAGGCATTTTCTGTAGACATAAAATATCCCTTTGCTTAATGACCTACACTTTACAGCAAGTCTTATATTATTAATTATTTCAAAGCTTAGCAGTACTAAACATATACCCAAAGTAGAAAAAATTGTAGATAATTATTGATTTTTTACTAGTGCCTCACTGATTTATGCGCACTAACGCCTAATACTTGCTATTTGCTAGTGGGTTTTGCTTTAATGCAAACATGCTAAGGCACATTAACACGCTTCAGTACCTTAACTTACAGTATACAAGTTATAAAATAGACTTTTTAAAGGCAATATAATGATCTTAAATAAAATTAGCCAAGCAATACTGCTCTCTGGCATCGTTTTTCTTAGTGCCTGCTCTGAGCAAGCACCGTCTTCAAGTAATACGCCGCAAAGCTCAGCGCCAACGGCTTCTCAAACGCCTTCTGGGCCAGCGCTTGTTAATATTGACCGTCAACGCTTAGACATATATACAGACTTTAGTTTACAAAGTGACTTATCACACTTGTCTGACAATCAAAAAGCTATGGTAGCTAAACTTATTGATGCTTCAAAAATTATGGATGATTTATTCTGGAAGCAAGCATTTGGTAAAGATAAGCAAGACTTTTTAGCACAACTAGATGATGAAAAAGTACGTCAGTTTGCTGATATTAACTATGGCCCATGGGATCGCTTAAACGGCGATGAAGTATTCTTATCAGGCTATAAAGAAAAGCCGCTTGGTGCAGGCTTTTACCCAGCCGACATCACCAAAGAAGAGCTTAATAACGCTGATGTAAAAGATAAAACAGGGCTTTACTCACTGATTAAACGTGATGAACTAGGCAACTTATACAGCACTCCTTATTCAGAAGAATATGCCGTAGAGCTTGCTCAAGCTGCTGAGTTACTTAGAGAAGCCAGCAAGCTAGCCGACGACAAAGAATTCGCCAACTACCTAAACTTACGAGCTGACGCAATACAAAGCGATGACTTCCAAGCCTCTGACTTCGCTTGGATGGATATGAAAAATAATCCAATTGATGTGGTTATTGGCCCAATTGAAAACTACGAAGACCAATTATTTGGTTACCGTGCTGCCTATGAATCGTATGTACTAATTAAAGATTTAAAATGGAGCGAACGTCTGGCTAAATTTGCTGCCTTTTTACCTGAGCTGCAAAAAGGCTTACCTGTTGATAGCAAGTACAAGCAAGAAGTACCAGGATCAGATGCTGACTTAAATGCCTATGATGTTGTTTATTATGCTGGGCACTCAAATGCTGGCAGTAAAACCATTGCTATTAATTTGCCCAATGATGAGCAGGTGCAATTAGAAAAAGGCACACGTCGTTTACAGCTTAAAAACGCAATGCGTGCGAAGTTTGATAAAATTTTAGTGCCTATCTCAGAGCAGTTAATTGTGCCAGAGCAACGCAAACACATTACCTTTGATGCATTTTTTGCCAATACCATGTTCCATGAAGTGGCTCACGGTTTAGGGATTAAAAACACCTTAACGGGTAAAGGTACCGTTCGCCAATCACTTCAAGAACACGCTAGTGCTTTAGAAGAAGGTAAAGCCGATATTCTTGGTTTATACATGGTTGAACAGTTACTTAAAAAAGGTGAGATCACTGAAGGGAGTTTAGAAGATTACTACACCACCTTTATGGCGGGTATTTTCCGCTCAGTACGTTTCGGTGCCTCAAGTGCACATGGTAAAGCAAACATGATCCGCTTTAACTTTTTTGCTCAAGAAGGTGCTTTTTCCAAAAATGAAGATGAGCTATACAGCATCAACATGGATAAAATGGGTGATGCCATGGCAAAATTATCGCGCCTTATTTTAACTCTACAAGGTGACGGTGATTACGAAAAAGTAGATCAACTTATTGCCACTCATGGCGATATTAAAGCGGAACTTGCTAAAGACTTAGAAAAGTTAAGCAAAGCGAACATCCCTGTAGATGTGACCTTTAAACAAGGTAAAGATGTGCTTGGCCTTGATTAACAAAAGCTAATTAAATAAAAAGCGTTACATTGTAACGCTTTTTTATTACTTATCAGTATGCTTATTTGTCATTCACCACTTTGCGTACAACCGGCTCAAGGCTTGCCATTCCCCACTGCTTACCGATTTCAATCGCAGACTCTATATCTGTACCTTGCTGGTGGGCTGAAATAGCCATTAACGCGCCAACACGGTTGCTACTTGCACAATGAACAACCACCGACTCACCTTTAAGTTGCTCTAAAAGATTGGCTAACTGCTTTGCATTATCAGTGTTTACGTCTTTTGCACCCGCAATCTCAATTGCGTGGTAGCTCATTCCTAAAGAGTTGACTAACGCGCCTTCATCCCAGTCTTGCTCATCTGCTGCACGTAAATTAATAACATGCTTTACCTTGGCTTGCGATAATTGCTTAAACTGCTCTTTAGTCGGTTGCGCTGCTGAAAAAACCAGGTTGTTATGTGCTGCAAAGTTTTTAATGCTAACGTTATTTACCACATCCGTAGCTACCGGCTGCTCGCTCGCTATTACTGTTGAAACAGCAATGGCTGCTATAAATACACTTGTGCAGAGTTGTTTTATTAATTTCATACTATCTCCTCAAAGTAACCCATTCTGATTTTAAAAATGCGTTTTTAATTGCTCTATCTGCTCATTAGTATAAGGGACACTTGGGAACTTGCCCCATACCGGCGCAGGCCATGCAATATCTGTTTTAAAACGCGCTATATGATGAATATGTAATTGCGGTACCATATTGCCAAGCGCGGCCACATTTAACTTATCAGGATTAAACACCTCAATTAATAAATGACTGAGCTTAGCCGACTCCTGTAAATAAGTAATTTGTTGCTGCTCGGTTAAATCTATTATCTCTTTTAAACCCGCTATTCTAGGAACTAATATAAACCATGGGTATTGGCTGTCATTTAGTAGTAATACCTTACAAAGAGGCCAATCGGCCAGTTCAATACAATCTCTTGCCAGCTCTGGGGCTAAGGTAAATGATGTTTCGCGCATGTTAAATCCTTAGGTTATTTTACTTCACACTTTATAGCATTTAGTTGCAGTTGCACACGCTTGTGCTTTACCATCGGGGATAATTTTATGTAAGTAAAGGCAATCCTGTGTTAAAAAAACTAAAACACCTCTCACTGGCAATACCCCTGATGGCGGGCGCATTAAGCGTTCAAGCAAAGCCGTTAACGCTTGAGCGTATATTTGATGATCCAAGCTTAGCTGGCAAATCTCCGGTACAACTTAAGTTTTCTCCCGATGGTAGCCGTGTTACCTACTTACAAGGTAAAGCAGATGACTATAACCGCTATGATTTATGGGAATATAATTTAAAAGATAACACCAATCGATTGCTCGTTGATTCAGCGCAATTATTTTCAGGCCCAGAAAACCTGTCAGATGAAGAAAAAGCACGCCGTGAACGCCAGCGTATTTTTGGTAAAGGTATTCTTGAATACAAATGGTCAAAAGATGGTAAAGCGTTATTATTCCCTCTTAATGGCGACCTTTATTACTTCGACTTAAAAACAAAAAATAGTAAAAAGCTGACTAACACTGAAGCATTTGAAACCGATGCGCGCTTTTCTCCAAAAGGTAATTTTGTGTCGTTTGTTCGTGAGCAAAACCTCTTCGCATTAGAACTGGCATCTGGTAAAGAAATTCAATTAAGTAAAGATGGCGGTGGCGTTATTAAAAACGGTATGGCCGAATTTGTGGCGCAAGAAGAAATGAGCCGCATGACCGGTTATTGGTGGGCAAATGATGAATCTAAAATCGCCTTTACTCGCGTTGATGAAAGCCCTGTTCAAGAAGCGATTCGTAACGAAATTTATGCTGATGAAGTAAAGCTATTTAATCAGCGTTACCCATTTACTGGCACTAACAATGTTGACATTCAACTTGGCGTTGTAAAGCTTAATGACCAAGCAGTTGACTGGGTTGACTTAGGTGAAAATAAAGATATTTATATCGCTCGTGCTAAATGGTTAAACGATAGCAACACCCTGTCTTACCAGTGGCAAAATCGTTCTCAGCACAATTTAGAATTACGCTTTTACAACAGTAAAACAAAACAGCAAACCGTCGCATTAACTGAAAAAAGCGATACTTGGATAAACCTACATTTTGATCTTGAGTTTTTAAAAGATAAAAAACATTTTGTGTGGGCCTCGGAGCGAGATGGATTTAAGCACCTTTATTTGTACGGTAATAATGGCCAACTTATTCGTCAAATAACAGCTGGTGACTGGGTTGTTGATAGCTTAAAAGGCGTAGATGAAAAAAATGGTATAGTTTACTTTGCAGCGCGTAAAGATACTGCGCTTGAAAGCCACTTATACAGTGCGCCTTTATTTAAAAAAGGGGCAATTAAGCGCATCACTGAAAAAGGCCAATACCACAATGTTGTACTGGCTAAAGATAACAAAACCTTCATTGACACTAGCTCATCGGTGAATAAGCCAAATTCAGCAGCGCTGCGCAAAATCAATGGTGAGTTTATTACGTGGCTTGAAGAGAATAAACTAGACGACTCTCACCCGCTAACTCCCTTTTTAACCGATTTAGCACAGCCTGAGTACGGTACTATTACCGCTGAAGACGGCCAAGTTATGCATTACCGTTTATTTAAACCTACAAACATGGCTAAGGGTAAAAAGCACCCAGTTATTGTTAACGTGTATGGCGGCCCTCATGCTCAGCGAGTAACTAATAGCTGGCGTAGTAAAAACTTATACTTTCAATATATGGCGCAACAAGGTTATGTTATTTTTCAACTAGATAACCGCGGCTCTTACAATCGTGGTAAAAAGTTTGAAGATGCAATATATAAAAATTTAGGCGTTGTTGAAGTAGCTGATCAGATTAAAGGCGTTGAGTTTTTACGTACACTTGATTACGTAGACCCTGCACGCATTGGTATTTATGGTCACAGCTACGGTGGTTATATGGCGCTAATGACCATGTTTAAAGCAGGCGATTACTTTAGTGCTGGTGTTTCAGGCGCACCTGTAACTGACTGGGCCTTATACGATACTCACTACACCGAGCGTTATTTAGGTCACCCTGATACAAATGCGCAAGGTTATACCGACAGTGCTGTTTTCCCATATGCTGAAGGCCTTAAAGGCCCATTAATGATTTACCATGGTATGGCCGATGACAACGTGTTGTTTACCCATGCAACAAAATTGTTTAAACAGCTGCAAGATAACAATCAACAGTTTGAAATGATGACTTACCCAGGCTCAAAACATAGTCTTCGCGGTAAACAAGTTCAAACTCATTTACATCAAACTATTACTAACTTCTTTAACCGTAATTTTAATACAAATTAACTAACGTTAGGTTAATTATTCGACTAAAGGCTGATACAAGTATCAGCCTTTTTTTATGCAAATAAGATATATTGAAACGTCAACAAACAATAATTAAATCCATTTAAGCATAGAGTAACTAAAAATCTAAGCCTGAGCGCGCAACTTGTATTGTATTTAAATTAACCGCTAACAACTAAATATAAAAATTCAATATTATGAAAATAAAGCTCTATTAGCCTATATTTTAACTATGCTTATTAAAGAGAAGTAATGCTCTTATACAGGAACATGTTTATGCTAAATCTCCGTCGTTTTACTATATTTCAACGTCTAGCCATTTTAGTAGGGATTGTAATATTTGGTTTAATTGTATTGAGTATTTCGAGCTTGAGTAACCAATACCAAGCGCTCAAAAACGAGCAATACCTTAAAACTAAAAATGTGGTAGAAACTGCATATAGTACTATTAAGCACTATGCAGCCCTTGAACAAAACCAAACTCTTACTCGCCAACAAGCACAGTCTCAAGCAATCGCCTCAATCCGCTCATTGCGCTATGATGACACTAACTATTTTTGGATCAATAATTACCAGCCGGCGATGGTAATGCACCCAATAAAGCCAGCTCTTGAGGGAAAAGATTTAACTAATAATAAAGACCCTGATGGCACCCCGTTATTTGTTGAGATGGTTAGCGTTGTAAAACAATCCGGCGAAGGTTATGTGCCTTATAAATGGCCAAAGCCCGGTAATGACAACCCCGTAGATAAAATTGCGTTTGTTAAAGGTTTTGATCAGTGGCAATGGATAATCGGCTCGGGAGTTTATCTTGATACCATAGACAGTGCCTTTTCGCAGCAGCGCACTATCATCATTATCAACGTTGTTATTATGATTATTGTGGTGGTGTTATTTAGCTACTTTATTGGCCGAAGCATTTTAACGCCGACTCGTTTAGCAGCGCAGATGATGAAAGATATCTCTCAAGGTGAGGGGGATTTAACTCGTACTCTCAACGAAAATGGTAATGATGAAATATCTCAACTTTCGAGATCATTTAATTTATTTGTCTCTAAAATTAGAGAGTCTTTAGTACTAGTTGCCAAAAGCGCAAACGATGTAAACGAGCATGCCCATGCTGTAGATGATTCTAGCAAAACCAGCCAGTCGTTTATTGAGCTTCAAAACGACAGTAGCACCCAAGTAGCCGCTGCAATGGAGGAAATGACTCATCAAATTCATGATGTTAGCCGTAATGCCGAAGCCGCTGAACAAGCCGCAAATGATACTGCCAGTAATGCATCAACGGGCAAAAATGTGGTATCTAAAACGATTATCGCCATTGAAACCCTCTCGAGTAATATAGAAACCGTAAGTAAAGTAACCGCTGATCTTGCTCAAGAGAGTAATAATATTGGCTCGGTGCTTGATGTAATAAGAAGCATTGCAGAGCAAACTAACCTGTTGGCACTCAATGCAGCCATTGAGGCTGCACGGGCAGGTGAGCATGGTAGAGGCTTTGCCGTCGTAGCCGATGAAGTAAGAACCTTAGCAAGTCGAACAGGTAAAAGCACCGATGAAATTCAAGCCATGATAGCTAAACTGCAAGAAGGCGCTAAAGCCGCAGTTGAGGCGGTAAAATCTAGCCAAGAAATTTCTATTTCTACGGTTGAACAAGCCTCTTCGGCAAACACATCACTGGATGAAATAGACAGGTTAGTATCGGTGATCACCGATATGAACGGCCAAATTGCAAGAGCAACAGAGCAGCAAACATCGGCCGCAGATGAAGTAAACTTAAGAATTAACGATCTTTCGCAATCAACGGAGCAATCATTAGGTAATACTAAGGATTTAACCCTTGCCAGCGACAAACTCAAACAAAGCAGTGTTGAATTATCTAGCGTGGTATCGCGCTTTAAGCTTAGTTAACTCAATTAAAAAAGCCCTGATTTTCAGGGCTTTTTAGACTTATTTATAGAGAATTATAAACAGTAGCGGGCAAATAAACTGCTTACTGAGGCCGCAGTTGGTTTACCATGTTGCCAATCACCACCTTCAACACCACTACCGGCAATATCCATATGCACATAAGGAAGTGGTAAAGTAGTCTCATTACCATGCTTATCTAACCCGCCTACCACAGCTAAAAATGCCATTGGGAATTGATGACCGCGCGCTGTGACGGCAGAAGCCGCATTATTACTAGAAAGCACATCATCGGCTAAAGTGCGTGGTTTTATAAAGTCATAATCTTCACGACGTGAACGTGATACTTCAGCACCGTCAGCCCATAAATCACCACAATCAGCTAATTGACGTGAAATATTAGCACTACGTGCTGGCCCATTTTCTACATAAGCACCATATGGTCCCATCGCACGTGCAGCATGCCCTGTTAAAGTAGCCACAGTAAACAGCGTTGGGTTTATTTCGTTTACAGCCAAATCTTTCATTTCACTAAGTAAATCACCCATCGCTAGACGCCCTTCGGCATCAGTATTACCAATGCGCACTCGCACACCTTCACGGCTAGTAATAATTTCATCAGGAACAAAACAATCTGAACCAATTGAGTTACGTACCACTGCTAAAAAGGCAATCACTTTAACGCCTTTAGGCTGGTAATCAGCAACTGCTTTCATAAATCCAGCCACAGAAGCCGCACCACCTTTATCTCGACTCATACCTGCCATGTAGCCGCCTACTTTTAAATCTGCACCGCCTGTGTCATAAACTAAGCCTTTACCAACAAACATCAGTGTGCGCGTTACTTCACCCTCTGGTACATATTCAAGTTTAACAACGCGTGGATGATGACGCTCTACTGCATAAGATGCACGAGCAACAGTACTTAGCATCGGATAGTGTTTATCAATGGCAGCCAAGTCATCAATCACATCAACGCTCACTGCGCTATTATTAAATAGTTCGCTACAGTAATCAGCAAAGCGTGGTGGTGCCATACGTTCAGGCTCGGTACCACATAAATCACGTGCAGCATATTGTCCAGCTGCTAATGCATTGACTGCTTTAATCGTTTGCTCATTGGCATCAATTAAACCGATTTGAGTAATTGGCTCAATACCATGACCATGAAATTCACGTGCTTCAAGAGGCTGCCATAATGCTTGGCATGCGCCTAAATAGGCCACTTCTAGTGCGTATTGGTAACGGCTGTCGGTATTTAAAGCAGGTAAGTAAATAGCGGGGTTAACACTGCCTGACGCTTTAGCCTCGTTAATGGCTAATTTAGCCGCATCAAAATAGCGACGTACATCATCATAATCTCTATTTAAAGGGCCTGTAGGGGCTAATACAACACGTTTACCGGCAATTACTAGCAAGGTAACTTGATTACCTATGCGAGAGTCTACTTGAGCTTGATTTAAAATTGCATCGCGCAGAGGCGTATTTGGTATGTGAGAAAAGTCATCGCTGATAATAATTAGTGCATCGTGTGATGCACAATCTAGGCTTGCACTAACTGGCTGAGCCAGCACTGCTTTTGGATATGCCATAAAAAAGGATCCTGTTAGAAAACGTAGCCCCTATTATTATTTATTTAGCAATTTATAACCAGTAAACTGCGGTAATCTGCATACTTACTGGCAACCTAGAGTTACAGCTTTTACACGTCTAAAATACTCAGCTGTAAATTATGCTCTGGTTGGTTTTTAATACCAACACCAATTCCTAATAAACGCACAGGTTGTTGTAATCCGCGTTGATAGGCTTTGGCGAGTAACTCTTTAAAAATAGCCGTGTTTAATTGATGATTCGCTTGATCTGCTGAGGTCACAACAAAATTAGCAAATTTAACTTTAACACTTAACTTGTTAATTTTATTTTGTAGCTGCTGTTTGTTTAATCTAACCTCGAGCTCACCTAACAGTTGCGGTAATTGCTCCAAGCACTCATCAAGACTATTTTTGTTGTATTCATAAGTATGCTCCACGCTCAATGACTTACGAATCCGCTCAGTTGAAACCCGCCCTATATGCTCCCCCATACATTTTTGATATAACGACACGCCAAAATTCCCCACATGTTGCTGCATCCAATTAGCCCCTTTTTCGCGAACATCTTGGCCCGTGTACAACCCTTTTAAATTAAGCTTCTCCAAGGTTACCTTACCCACTCCTGGAATTTTACCTAGTGGTAATTGGGCTAAAAACGAGTCAACTTGCTCAGGCAATACTACAAATTGGCCATTGGGTTTATTTTCATCGCTAGCAATTTTGGCTATAAATTTAATTGGCGCAATCCCCGCAGAAGCGGTCAGCCCTGTGGTATTAAAAATATCGGTGCGGATCTGCTCAGCAATTAACGTTGCACTGCCTTTAAATGCAGTACTGTCGGTAACATCTAGGTACGCTTCATCAAGTGAAAGAGGCTCTACAAGATCAGTATAGCGGTTAAATATAGCGCGGATTTGAGTTGATACTTGTTTATAAACAGCCATTCTTCCGGGCACAATAACTAAATCGGGGCAAAGCTGTTTGGCATGATAGTTAGACATAGCAGAGCGCACCCCATATTCTCTGGCAATATAATTAGCGGTAGAGAGCACTCCACGGCGACTGTTACCGCCAATTGCCAGCGGTACACTTGCAAGCTTGGGGTTGTCGCGCATTTCAACGGCTGCATAAAAGCAGTCCATATCTATATGAATAAACTTTTTCATCACACAATAACAACTGTTTATTTATACAGCCATTATTGTGGAATCGCTGCTAATTAGCAAGCTTGTTGTTATTTAAAAAGAGCGCCTATTTTTCTTGGGCTTATTAAAACAATACATCCAAAATAAAATTTCTAAAGAAAAGCCTAATAAAATCAAAATAATTGCTCCTGCCTCATTACCCATAGCGTAACAAGTAAACGACGCTATAAAAACGGTGCATGCCAATAACCAATTAATTATATTCTGCATAGTTATCTCCTTGTGTGTTAATAGTTACTATAGTCATGAATTCAAAGAGGTACAATTTTAGCCCTAGAATTTTTGCCAACTATAATTCCCTTGAGCTCATCCGACCATGTTGCTAATCTAAATACTTTAAAACCAAGAGCTATAAATACATGGAAACGTTTAAACAACAACACCCTATTCATACCGACATTACTGTAGCGTGGGGCGATATGGATGCCCTACAGCATGTTAATAACTGTGTTTATCTTCGTTATTTTGAAATAGCCAGAATCGACTTTTTAAATAAATTAAATTTATTTGATACTATCAATGCTAAAGCCACTGGCCCTGTGATCAGTGAAAATAATATTCGCTACAAACGCCCTGTGACGTTTCCTGACACATTAAGCGTAGGTATTACTATCAGTGATATTAAGTCAGACAGATTTATAATGAATTACAGTGTATTCAGTCATGCGCAAAATGCGATAACAACCACTGGCATGTCAAAAGTGGTGATGTTTGACTTTAAAACAGGGCAAAAAGCCACGATCACAGAACCTTTGTTATCGGCTTTAAAAGCAAACTCTGAAAACGAATAATTAGGATTAGTAATGCAATATAGTCAATTAGGCAGTAGTGATATTAGTGTTTCTAGGGTCTGTTTAGGTAGTATGACCTGGGGAGTACAAAATACCCAGCATGATGCTGATGAGCAAATAGCCTATGCTCTTGACCGTGGTGTTAACTTTATTGATACGGCAGAAATGTACGCAGTTCCTCCCTCTCCCGATACTTATGGTAAAACTGAGGAAATTATAGGGAATTGGGTCGCACGTAATTCACAGAAACGAAAAGACATTGTTATTGCAACTAAAATTGCCGGTAATGGGCTTTCATGGATCCGTGATGGTGGTGATATTACTCGCCAAGCTGTTATTGATGCAGTTGATCAGTCTCTAAAACGCCTACAAACCGACTATATTGACTTATACCAATTACATTGGCCAAATCGCCGCACTCCTCATTTTGCAAGGCAATGGCCTGGCATGCTTAAATTTACTGAGGTCGATGCAAAACAGCACACCGCTGACATGCTTGATATTTTAGAGGGTTTAGATGCGTGTGTTAAAGCGGGTAAAATTAAACACTGTGGACTTTCTGACGACACCCCGTGGGGGATTAGCCAATTTTTAAATTTAGCCAAAGAGCACAATTTACCAAAAATGGTGTCTATTCAAAATGAGTTTAGTTTAGCGCATGCGAAAGATTGGCCTTATTTAATAGAGCAATGTGTGCATGAAGATATTGCTTATTTACCTTGGTCACCTTTAGCTGCTGGACTATTAACGGGTAAATACCTAAATGGAGCGCGCCCTGAAGGCTCTCGTTGGACATTTATGCAACGTAACGGTATTTTTAGAGATACGCCACAATCACAAAAGGCGACCAAAGAGTATGTTGAACTTGCCCATGAACACAACATGACACCAGCACAATTAGCGCTAGCGTGGTGTAATCAAGTGGATGGCGTTACCTCATCTATTATTGGTGCCACTACTATGGCGCAATTAAAAGAAGACATTGATGCATTTGAGCTAACTCTTAGCGACGATGTACTTCTAGCGATTGATACCATATTCAGAAATAACCCAATGCCATACTAGGGCTTATTAATTTTTGGGGATTTAAGTTTGTTCTATATAGGGCGATTTAATCACGGCAAGAGGTTTTAAGCCTAGCAGGTGATCAAAAACAGCAAAGTATAAATACGTTTCAATGAAATTGATGCTTTGCTGTTCTTTATGTTTATTTTTTAGGCATCACTAGTATAATACGCAACAAATTTTCTAGGCGGATCTATTTGTAATGCAATCACTTCGTTTTTTATGTCTTGGCATTTTGGTCACTTTTTCTACTTACAGTCATAGTAAAACAGCAAAGCCAATAGAAGAGATTTTATGGTTACAAAGTAAAACCCCTCCGTTTCATTTAAGCAAAGAAACAAAACAGCTTGGCTTATGCGATGATTTAACACAACAGCTAATGCATAGCATAAAAGGGGTGAAACATACCCGCTTAGTTTTACCGCAAAAGCGGATTAATAAATACATAGATGAGGGTAGGAACGTTTGTTTTCCATGCGCTATTTACAAACGCAGTGCAAATAAACAGTTTTTATATTCATTACCTACAGCGGTTTATCCCCCACATAACATCATAACTACCGCGGCAAAAGCACCTGAACTAATCTCTAAGCATGGAAACCCTATAAACTTAGTGGGTTTACTTGCTGATAAAAACTTCACTTACGGTCAAGCTGATGCACGTCGTTTTTCTGTGCAGATTAACAATATTATTGAAAACTCATTAACTCACTCTAATGTTTCTATGAGCTGGAGTAGTGATAATGAAAGTGGTGTTGTAATGGAGCGCTTAAAACACGGCTCTTTAGATTACTCGCTTGATTACCCATTTATTACTAGCCACTTTAGCAAAGGCAATCAATCAAATATTGTAAACCTACCGATTGCCCAAAATAAAAATAAATTAGTTCCAATAGCCGTTGGTTGTGCGACCAATGCCCCAAATAATTTTGCATCTATGGCAATAAAAAAAATTAATCACGCACTAAAAAACAATATTTTAACCTCAGAGCAATACAAAAATAATCAACAATACTGGTTAAATGAACACTTTAGTGACTTTAATAAAGCCTATAATCAATATGTGCTTAACTTTGATTCACAGACCAATGATGCTCCAATAAACACTGCTGACCATAGTCAGAATAAAGAGCAACTTTAAACTCTCGCCCGGCGCTTACCATCCCTACGCCAGCAGGCGTGCCGGTCATAATAATATCGCCCTCTTCTAAACCCATAAACTCATTTACCTCTGCCAGAATTTGCGCAGGCTGGTGCAACATTAGCTGGGTTTCCCCGTGCTGAATTACTTTACCATCAATATGTAATTCAAACATAAACGATGTCATTTCTGGCGTTAACTCAATAAAATCACTAAATAATACTGACCCATCGAATGCTTTAGCACGCTCCCACGGCAAGCCCTTTTCTTTTAAACTGCTTTGCAAAGCTCGCTTAGTCAAATCGAGTCCAATCCCTACGCCTGCAAGCTGCTTATTTTTTATCACAAAGCATAATTCAGTTTCATAATGTAACGTATCACCGTTATGGGAAGAGAGTAAGGTATTAGTGATCGCGCTATTAGGCTTATTAAAAATTACCATTTGCTCAGGGTGTTCGTTGTTTAATTCAGCAATATGCGCACTGTAATTGCGCCCCACACAGACTATTTTTGAAGGTTGTATGCTCTGCGAAGCCAGCTTTATTTGATTCATTCTCTCACCTGTTAATTACATAATGCATTTAATATTTTGGCATACTCTCAAATTATTAATGCAAAAGCGAATGCAGTTTTATCATGTTTTTATGACAACTATTGAGCTGAATATAATCAATCACATAGAATGGAATAAAAGTAAGAAGGGACTAATTTGGTAGGTTTTGTACTATGTGTTTAAAAATAATAAGCAGGTACTCTCAGTACCTGCTTATTAATAGATTATTGACTACTTACAAGTAACACTACTTTGCTCGGCAGCATTTGCAGTTATAGCTAGTTTAGCTATAGATACATGCCAATCACCTTGCGTGCTTAACTGCCAAGGGGAGAACACTTGTGCTAAGTCAACACCCTGATCTGCAAAACAACTTAAGTTGATGTTTAATGTTTGCCAGTGACCTGATTGCTCAAGGTTATCAGTAATATCAAACTTACCCTGACAACTTTCGCCACAACCCATAGCAATCCACAGCGGGCTTGTTGCCGCTTTATCTACTTTAATTTGCATTTGCAGTTGGCCATTGTTTTCAATGTATGAGCGTAAGTCAGATGGGAATGCCGCGGCTAAATTAACCCCAGCCATCGCTTGGCCATTGAAACGAATAGCGCGTGCATCTTCTTGCACCTCTTTATCAAATGTTTGGATGCTCACCGCACCTAATGACTCGCGACTGCTCGCCACCGTTTTTTGTTGCTCGCCACTTTTTAATACCAACGACCATGGTGCTTTTATAGCACGTTCAAACAACACTAAGTCGTCCAATTGTTCAGTCTGTTGAGTTTGCTCTACCAAGTCATCTTTAAGTACGTTGCTATCACCGTAGGTTAAGCCAAAACCATAAGGGAGTAGTGGGCTATAAGCTTCGTCATTGCGGTTTTCATTGTCGATTGGGTTATTCGGCCATGAAAACGATAACTTTCCTTTAAAGTCGTGGTTAATTGAACCGTCTGCATTTTTAAACAATACATCACTAATTGCATCACCTTCACTGCCTGGAAGCCAAATAGCAACAAACGCATCACTGGCATTTAGCTCAGCATTAACCCACATTGGGCGACCGCTAATAAATAATGATACAACAGGGATTCCTGCATCTTTAAACTTTCTCAGTAGCGCTAAGTCGCTTTTATTACCGCGCTGGTATTCTAGGTTATCAACATCACCATTACCCTCTGCATATGGTTGCTCACCAAACACCACAATGGCTACATCTGGGCGTGCTTTGTATTCCCCTTCAACACTCAGCATTGCACTGCCACCAGCTTGCTCTACAGTATCTTTAATACCTGCGTAAATAGAGCTGCCGCCAGGGAAGTCACTGTTGGTATTGCCTGTTCCTTGCCACGTAACGCTCCAACCACCCGACTGCATGCCGATGTTATCAGCCCCTATGCCTGCGACTAATACGTTGGTCTTAGGCGATAATGGCAGTAACTGCTGCTTATTTTTAAGTAATACTAGAGACTCGCGTACAGCTTGTTTAGCCACTGCACGGTGATCGCTACTACCAATAATTTCAGTTTTTCCAGAAAGAGGACGCTTCGCGGGGCTTGGTTTATCAAATAATCCTGCGCGCACTTTAACGCGTAGGATACGCGTTACCGCATCGTTAATTCTGCTTAGTGGAATTTCACCGCTGTTAGCTTGGTTAACCAAGTTGCTAAATAGTGGTTTCCACTCATCTGGCGCCATGTACACGTCTAAGCCTGCATTAGCAGCTTGAGCACAGTTACTATTTGAACAGCCTTTAACTTGTCCATGGCCATTCCAATCGCCAACAACAAAGCCATCAAAACCCATTTTTTCTTTTAATACATCGGTTAATAAGTATTTGTTACCGTGTATTTTATCGCCATGCCAGCTGTTAAACGAAGCCATAACCGTTTGCGCACCTGCACTCAAACCACCTACATAACCTTGTGCATGAAGCGCAAATAACTCTTCTTCAGAGAAGATATTATTACCTTGATCGTCGCCATTGACAGTGCCACCATCACCTAAAAAGTGCTTAACGGTGCTAACTACTCGCGTGTCTGACAAAAAGTCTTCATCAACAGCGCCTTGCAACCCTTTAACGATAGAAGCGGAATACGCTTTCACTATTTCAGGGTCCTCAGAGTACCCTTCGTAAGTACGGCCCCAGCGGTCATCACGAACCACCGCAACAGTAGGTGCAAATACCCAATCTATACCGGTAACCATTACTTCTCGCGCAGTAGCGGCGGCTATTTTTTCAATAAGTGCAGGGTTGTTTGCAGCACCTAAACCAATATTATGCGGAAATAAGGTCGCGCCAATAACATTGTTGTGTCCATGTACCGCATCAGTGCCCCACATTGTAGGGATTGTGCTGCCATCTAAAGAATCATCAATAGATGCTTGGTACATTTCTTCGGCTAAATCAACCCAATCTTCAGGGGTTGCATGTTTATTATTGTTTGGAAATGAACCACCACCATTTAAGTAAGAACCAAAACCATACTTACGCATATCTTCAACCGTGATATTACGGATTTCAGGTTGGATCATTTGCGCTATTTTTTGCTCTAGCGTCATGCTCTTTAGCATATCAGCGATTTTTTGCTCCATTTGAGCATCGCTTTTAATACCTGTTTCTATTGTTGGCCAAATTTCTTTTGGGCTTGTCGCATCACTAGCACTGTTAGAGGGTTGCGAACAACCGCTGCTGGTTATTGCTGCTAGCATCAGCGCAGTGATTGAAAAAGTGCGTTTAATAATCATAACATTCACCTAAAACTCAAAGAGGAGTTGACGTTGTTTTTTTTGCACCAAACAGCGCGAAATAAGTAATATATAAATAGCAACCAATGGGCAGAATAAGAGCTAATTGCACACCGATGTTATCAGCTAGCATACCTTGTAATAACGGAATAATGGCACCGCCAACAATCGCTAAACATAAAATACCCGAACCCTGCGAGGTGTATTTACCAAGCCCCTGCAGTGCTAAACTAAAAATAGTAGGAAACATAATAGAGTTACATAATCCAACTAATAAAATAGCCCACATAGCCAGTGACCCTTGACCCGTCATAGCAATTAACACAAGTAAGCCTGCTAAAATACCGTGACAAGCTAATACTTTGGCTGCGTTTAATTTTTGCATAATCGCGGCGCCAGCAAAGCGCCCTATCATTGCACCTGCAAAATAATAGCTAATGTAATGTGCTGCTTGTTGCTCTGGTAAGCCTGCAATATGATCAAGGGTTAAAAAGCCAACTAAAAAACTACCTATGGCCACTTCAGCCCCTACGTAAACAAAAATACCAATCGCGCCTAAAATAAGGTGACGATATTTCCATACACTGCCTAAATCAACAAACTCAGTGTCACCTTGGTTTTCTGCTTCACTATCAATCGCTTTACCTAGTTTAGGTAGCTTTAAAAAAGCAAAAATAATCGCCAATGTTAATAAACTTGCACTGAGCATTAAATAAGGAAACTTAACTTGTTCTGCTGTAGCTTGACTAATTTCTGACAAAATTAACCAACTACCAAACAATGGCGCAACAGTTGTACCTAAAGAGTTAAAAGCTTGAGTCATAGTTAAGCGCGAAGACGCTGTTTTTGCAGGCCCTAATACGCTTACATAAGGGTTGGCAGAGACTTGTAAAATGGTGATCCCTGAAGCAAGTACAAACAAAGCAAGTAAAAATAGTTCGTAAACATGTGCCTCTGCTGCGGGGTAAAATAGTGCACACCCTATCGCAGCAACAACCAAACCAACAACAATACCAAATTGGTAACCTATTTTACTGACCAGCTTCCCTGCAGGAATTGACATAACAAAGTAGGCACCAAAAAAACAAAATTGTACCAACATTGCTTGGGTGTAATTAAGGGAGAACATTCCCTTTAAATACGGAATTAAAATATCGTTTAGGCAAGTAAGAAAACCCCACATAAAAAACAAGGTCGTAAGCGATGTTAACGCAAAGGTGTGTGTAGACCCTGGTTTTTGGCTGTTTTCTGCTGCCGGTAGTGGCTGTGTGATATGTGCCATAGTATAATCTCTAATTATTTTTTAATTATCAGATTGTTACCTCTATTTTATTGCGTTTAGTAAAACTTAAAATGCAGATAATAGTTGCAACACCAAATGTAAGCGCTTACATTTATAGCATATAGAGAAAATTTATCAATTTATTTACAAAAATATTGTAAGCGCTTACATTGTTGTATTATGCAATTTATATTGCTTAGCTAACTACTGTAAAGCTCATTATTATTTGCAAGCTTAAGGACGTATCTCATTGTGTTTAAAACAATCTCCTTACCAGGCACGTCAGCCCTCTTAAAGCCGCCGTTTATTTTTGGGGTTGCTACAGCCTCTTTTCAAATAGAGGGAAGTTACGATACCCGCCTCCCCTGTATTTGGGATACTTTTTGTAACAAACCAAACACCATTGCAGATAACAGTAACGGCAACCAAGCATGTAAACACATAGAATATTGGCAACAAGATGTACAAATGATTGCTGATTTAGCTGTAGACGCTTATCGTCTTTCGATTTCTTGGCCACGCGTTTTACACCAAGATGGCAGCTTGAACATTCAAGGAATGTCGTTTTATAAATCGCTATTACAAGCTTTAAAAGCGCGCAACATTAAAACTTATGTCACTTTATATCATTGGGATTTACCACAGCATTTAGAAGACAACGGTGGTTGGCTAAATCGCGATACCGCGTATCAATTTGCTCATTACACTCACATAGTAACTCAACAACTAAAGGGCTTAGTTGACTCTTATGCGACCTTAAATGAGCCTTTTTGTAGTGCCTACCTAGGCTATGAAATAGGGGTACATGCACCAGGCATAAAAAGTCAAAAAGCAGGACGCCAAGCAGCGCACCACTTACTGCTTGCCCATGGACTCGCAATGCAAGTGATACGTAAGAATTGCCCCACGATAGAAGCCGGTATAGTACTTAACTTTAGCCCATCCTATCCGCTTACCACTGCTGATGAACGCGCTGCTAAATTAGCTGATGACTATCATAACCAATGGTATATACGGGCAGTACTAGAGGGCTGTTACCCTGAAGTGATTAATGAGCTTGCAAATGATGCAAAGCCCCATATTAGTGATGGAGATATGGCAATTATTAGCCAAAAGATCGATTTTTTAGGGGTTAATTACTATACTCGTATTCATTACAAAAATACCCCAGATCATTGGTTTAGCGAAGTTTCTTTAGAGAATGTTGCCACCACCGATATGGGCTGGGAAATATACCCGCAGGGATTGTGCGAATTACTGCTTTCACTAAATGATCGTTACACTTTACCTAAGGTATATATAACAGAGAACGGTGCAGCGATGGCTGATATATTAATAAATGGTAAAGTAGATGACATACAACGTGTCAATTATTACCATACCCATCTTAATGCCGTTCATAATGCAGTTGAGCAAGGCGTTAATGTACAAGGCTACTTTGCATGGAGTTTAATGGATAATTTTGAATGGGCCTATGGTTATGAAAAACGCTTTGGGCTAGTCTATGTTGACTACCAAACTCAACAACGTACCTTAAAACAAAGCGCAATTGCGTATCGTGATTTTCTTAAACAGCGCCAAAAATAATAACGAGTGGCTTTTATGCTGAGTAAAAAAGAAAAAATAGCTTACGGCCTAGGTGACACGGCCAGTAATATTATTTTTCAAACCGTAATGCTGTTTTTAACTTTTTTCTACACTGATATTTTTGGTATTTCGCCTGCTGTTGTGGGCACCCTTTTTTTAGTAGTTAGAGTCATTGATGCAGTAACTGATCCAATAATGGGCGCACTCACTGATGCCACTCATACTAAATACGGTAGCTACCGACCCTACCTACTTTGGCTTGCCATCCCTTTTGCCGTTATAAGCGTGATTACTTTTACTACCCCTGAGATGGATGACACCAACAAAATTATTTACGCCTTCGTTACCTACACCCTGCTAATGTTAGTTTACACCGCAATTAATATTCCTTATTCGGCACTTGGCGGCGTATTAAGTGGCAATCCCAACGAACGTGTCTCCATTCAATCATACCGGTTTGTATTTGGCATGTTAGGTGGTTTACTGGTTACAAGCTGCACCTTGCCTTTAGTAAAATGGTTTGGCAATGGTAATAACGAAATGGGCTATCAACTCACCATGCTGGTTATGAGTTGCCTAGGTGTGGTGTTATTTTTAATTTGTTTTCGTTACACCAAAGAGCGAGTGAGCAATCCACCGCATAAATTATCTTTAAAAACACAACTTCACGTTTTATGGCAAAATCAGCCGTTTAAAATCTTGTGTATGGCAGCGCTGGTATTATTAACCAGTATGGTATTGCGCACAACGTTGGCTATTTACTATGTAAAATATGTTCTTGGCAAAGAAGATTTAATCACCGAATTTGTAACCTTAGGTATGATTGGTAATATTTTAGGCTGCGCTTGCGCACAACCTTTAAGTAAACGCCTTGATAAGAAAGCGGCTTATGTTTATCTGCAATATATTTCCGCCATATTGAGCTGCATTGCCTTTTTTGTTCCTAATGAACACGTTTTACTAGCGTTTTTAGTGTATTTTTTATGGTGTTTTTTCACTCAAATGGCAACGCCTTTATTATGGGCAAAAATGGCTGATACTATAGATTACGGAGTCTGGCAAAATGGCCTTCGACTCACGGGTTTAGTTTACGCAAGCATCGTATTTTTTATCAAATTGGGGCTTGCATTAGGCGGAGCGATTGCCGGTTGGTTACTTGCTTATTATCAATATCAAGCCAATGTGGAATTAAGCGAGGCAACTAAAAATGGTATTTTAACCTCATTCACACTTTACCCTGCGATTGGTAGTGTACTTGTGGCATTAATAATGAGTAAATACAGCCTAGACAATAGAACCATTAAAAAAATCACTGCCGATTTAACACAGAAAAGCAATTTGTAGCAAGGAATAGTATGGCCACCATTTATGAAGTGTCAAAGCTTGCAGGGGTGTCACTTGCCACTGTTTCAAGAGTAATGAACAACAATGCAAACGTAAGTGATGCAACCAGAAAAAAAGTCACCTTAGCCATGGAAGAGCTGGGCTACCGCCCTAACTCTATTGCGCAATCACTGGCTTCTAATTGCTCGAATAGTGCGGGCTTGTTAGTTTCAGAGCTTAAAGGGCCATTTTATGGGCCGATGATGAGCGGTATAGAGAACACCCTAAGAAACCAAGGTAAACACGTTATTATTACCGCAGGCCACAGTGACGCAGAGCGAGAGCAACAAGGCATCGAATTTTTAATTAGCCGTAACTGCGACGCACTTATTTTGCATGTTGAAGCTATTAGTGATGAATACTTAATAAAACTCAGTAAAGGCAAAACCCCGTTTGTTTTGCTAAACCGCTATATTGAAGAGCTCGCCGACCGCTGTATTATTCTTGATAATACTAAAGGCGGCTATTTAGCCACTAAATACATTATTGAATCGGGCCATAAAGACATTGCCTATATTAGCGGTCCACTTTGGAAGAAAGATGCCCAAGAACGCTTAAATGGGCATAAACAAGCGCTTGATGAATTCGCCATTAAATTTGATGAAAATAATTTATTTGAAGGTGACTTTGTAGAAGAAAGTGGCTACGAAGGCTTCGCTACACTTTATAAAAACAACCCCGCCTTTACCGCCTTGGTGTGTGCCAATGACGAAATGGCCACCGGTGCTATGGTGAGTGCCAGGGAGCATGGTATACAACTACCTTCGCAGCTTTCCATTATTGGCTACGATAACGTGTTTTTTACCCGTCACGTTTACCCTCCGTTGAGCACTATAAATTACCCTATAGATGAAATGGGAAAAGTGGCTGCACAGTGGGTACTTAGCCATGTGTATCAAAAAAGCGTACACCCCATTCAAACGTTATTTGAGCCCGAGTTAGTTATACGCCAATCTGTGGTTAAACCTTTAACATCAAGGTAAGCTAATTGGGGTGTTAAACAAGCTGATTGAGCAATGCTAAATTTATTGGTTTTAGCAATACTTGCTCTATTTCTAGTTGCCTGATATGCACAGCATCAGGCTCCATACCACTAATAATGACGCGCTTAATATCAGGGTAATGCTGCTTAATAAACCCTGCCAGCTCTAAACCGGTTCCATCTGGCAAATGCATATCGAGCAATACTTTATCGTAATTACTGTTATGTTCAAGCCTTGCTTTACAGTCTTTAACACTTGTTGCTATATCGGTATCTACATCCAAGCTTTCTAGTAATAGCTGGGTAATTTGCGCGGCATCAGCATCGTCTTCTACTAATAAAAAGCACTTTTTATCATTACTTGGTTTAGGTGCTGGCTGAACCAGCGTAGCTGATTGTTCTTTTTGCCCGAGCCTTAACTCTAAGCATTGATAAAGCAAGTTGGAATCGACAGGTTTGGCAATCATATCGTCAAACCCTAACGCATTGAGTTCGCTATGAATGCCTTTCATAGTCGCAGCAGTTAAGGCTATGATTGAACCTTTAAAACCTAGCTTTCTAAGCTCAATAGCAGCTTCTTTTCCGCCCATTACTGGCATGTGGATATCTAAAAATATAATATCGTAGGTTGCGTGCCCGTCTGCTAGCTGTTTTTTTACTTTTTCAAGCGCTTGCTTACCATTATCAGCATAATCGACCGCAGCGCCTGCTGAACCGATTAAGTGACCAACTAACACACGTAAATCGCGTAAATCATCAACCACCAACACCTTACCGCTCACTTGGCAGGGTGCTACTTTTTGCTGCATATTGGGGGTTAAATCAAGTTTTAATAAATTGCGCTCTACCTGTCTGATATCACCAGGATATAAAGAAATGGTAAAGGTTGACCCTTTACCTACGTGAGAGTCTAATGAAATATCCCCCTGCATACGACTAAGTAGTTCAGAACAAATAGCTAAACCTAAGCCTGCACCACCGACTGAACGCGACTCTACATCAGCTATTTGCTCAAAAGGCTTAAAGATGAGAGCTTGTTTTTCTGGAGCAATGCCTAAGCCTGAGTCTTTAATACTAAAAAATAGCATTTCACGCTCATTGACTACTTCAGTCCACGCGTTAACCACAATCTCGCCTTGCTCAGTAAATTTAATCGCGTTATTGATCAGGTTAATAAGAATTTGTCGAACTCGAGTGGCATCTACACGAATGACTAGTGGTAAAGGCTCCAGTGATTCAAACTTTAGTGATAAGCCTTTATCGAGTGCCGATACGCGCATTAATGTAAATACGTCGGCCATTAAGCTATCAAGGTTAACCTCCCCTAAACTCAGTTCGAGTTTATCGACAGCAATTTTAGATAAATCTAAAACATCATTTAGTAAGCTTAATAAATGCTTACCATTACGATAAATCACACCGAGCTCGTTTTCAGCCTGCTTGTTAAAGTCACTGAGCATCAACAACTCGGTATAACCTAAAATAGAAGATAGCGGTGTTCGCAATTCGTGGCTTAAATGTGCTAAAAAGCGATCTTTTGAACGGTTTTCAGCCTCGGCTTTTAAGCGTTCCACTCGCTCATCTTCTACATCACGGCGCGCTAATGCGTAGCGAATAGAGCGAGCAAACCGGCTACCACTCATTTCGTTTTTAACTAAGTAATCAACAGCTCCGGCATCAAGCGCAGCTGAATCGAGGGCATCGTTTGACTGCCCTGTAAGCATAATAATAGGCCCACAAAAACCATTTTTAAGCGCTTGTTTTAAAACACTTAAGCCATCAGATGCCCCTAAGCGATAATCAAGCAAGCAAATATCATGTTGATTTTTACTCAACACTTCCACCGCCTGCTCAGGAGAGCTTATCCAGTCTATGTCAAACACATGGGAACTGAGCTGCTCTAAATAGTCACGAGTTAAAATATAATCATCTTCATCGTCTTCAACCAATAGCAGTTTCGTTGCCTTTGCTAACATAGCGTCTCCTGTTTTAATAATATGCTTAATCGTTAAACGTGCTTGGTAGCTCTACAAACTCAACCCAGTATTTACCCAGCGTTTTCATCAACTCAACTAATCCGTCAAACGTAACCGGCTTAGTTATGTAAGACGCAGCGCCTAGGTTATAACCTTTAACCATGTCTTCTTCTTGCTTAGATGTGGTTAAAATTACCACTGGAATGCCTTTTAGGTTTGGATTTGCCTTAATAGCTTCAAGCGCTTCACGACCATCCATTCTCGGCATGTTTAAATCAAGTAAAATTAAGCCTGGTCTTGGCGAGATGCTTTTATCTACAAACTTGCCTTTGCGCTCTAAATACTCCAAGAGTTCAACACCGTCTTCAACAAAATGTAATTCATTTAAAACGCGACTTTCAGCAAGCGCATCTTGGGTTAATAAACGATCATCTTCATCATCGTCTGCCATCAAAATGGTAATCGGTTTTACGTTTGTTAATGGCATATTATGCCTCTCCTTGTAATGTGAATAACTCTGCATCCACAGGTAATTTAATGATGAAAGTTGCCCCCTCACCTAGGGTGCTTATCGCAGCAATAGAGCCGCCGTGTCGTTCTACAATTCGACGACATACAGATAAACCAATACCCGTTCCTTTATATTCTGAACGGCCATGCAAACGTTGAAATGGTACAAATATTTTATCCGCGTACTCATCAGAGAAGCCGATACCATTATCTTTTACGGTAATGACATGCCAACATATTTCACTGTTATGATCTTCACTAAACTCACATACTCGTTCAAAGTCAACATTAACAACCGGGTCAACGTTAGGCGCTCTGAACTTCACTGCATTGGAAATTAAGTTTAAAAACAGCTGATGCATTTGACTCGGATCTGCCTGAATAATGGGCATATCAACCGTAACAACCTGTGCATTACACTCATTAATCGCTATTTCTAAATCACCTTTTATATCATTCAGAATGCTGTTTAAATCGGTATCGGTAAAATCTTTACCTCGGGTTGTTACTCGAGAGAACTCTAATAAATCATTAATTAAATTAGACATCCTTTGTGCGGCATTTTTCATGCGGGCAATATAATCTGCGCCTTTTTCGCCTAATTCGTCTTTAAACATGCTTTCAAGCCGGTCACTAAATGCTTGAATTTTCCTTAACGGCTCTTGCAAGTCATGGCTGGCAACAAAAGCAAACTCCTCTAACTCTCGGTTACTACGACTTAATTCATCAGAATACAAAGTAAGCTCTTGAGTACGTTCAGTCACTTTACTGGCTAAGGTTTCATTTTGCATTTCCAGCTCGGCACGATACTCGGCCGCATTTTTTAAATTCAACCTAGCTAATAAAAACATACCCAAAATCAATAATGCGCTGGTAACTGCAGTAATACCAAAAGTGATTTTAGCTTCTTTTTTAATTTGTGCTAATTTCGAAAAATGGCTGACTTTAAACAGCAATTCGCGTTCTTGAATGTCACTAACCAATGTGCGAATTTCTCTGTAAAGATCACGCCCTTCATGTGTATTGAGCCTCAAAAGTGCGCGCTTTTCCTTATCGTTTAATGCTAATTCAACCGTTTTTTTCAGCTCAGCTATTTTAGCTTCAACCAGTAGTAACAACTGTGCAATACGCTGTGCCTGCCCATCAATTTCAGAATGCAAGGCATTCACATGACTGGTTTGGGATTTTATTTGCGCAACAGCATCGTAATAAGGCACTAAATAATCATCAGTTTGGGTTAATAAATACCCTCGCTGTCCCGACTCGGCTTGCACTACCGAAAGATGCAATTGCTCTATCGCCGTGCTTAACATATTAGTGTTATCTAAACTTTGCTGAGTACGCGATAATCCTTGAATAGTATTAATGGCTAAAAAAGCATTACCAACAATAATACACAGCACTATAGAAATAAATAACGCCCATACTACATTTGCCTTACCTTGCTGTTTGCGTTTAATCATTTATCGTCCTGAATTAATTAGGGTTACTTCGACTCTGAAATAAGCTGCAAACTGTCACTGCACGCTTGGCAATTAGCAATTATTTTATCCAGTGCGGCGAGTGCTTTATCTTTTGGCATATCGTTTTCAAGTACTAGCTTAATTAGCTCAGCGTTCATCGAAATACGGTTTAGCGGCGCACGTGCGTCGTGTACCAGCTCATTCAAAGGTTTTGCCTGTTGTGGTGATGCCATTAAAGTCCTCGTTTTGTTGTTATTAAATTTGCATGCTGGTTATTTATACTCGCCAATACCACCATAAGCATTTAAACGGTTGTATAAGGTTTTAGTACTAATGCCTAACATTTGTGCCGCTAATGTTTTATTACCTTGTACCTTATCGAGCGTGGCATGAATAAGCTCTTTTTCAACTTCTTCAATTGTTTGCCCTGCTGATACCTGTTTGTCCTCAGATTGAGTATTAACCCTTGAAAAAGGCGATTCTAAGTTGTCAGGTAAACTAATTGTGCTAGTTTGCGGGTCGCTCATAATAAAAGCGCGATGAATAGCATGGCGAAGTTCACGTACGTTACCTGGCCAGTCGTATGTTTGTAGCTCTTTAAGCTGTTCGTTAGCCCAGGCAAACGCTGTACCATTTTCATCGTTCAACTGACCTAAAAACGCTTTTGCGAGTAATGGAATATCTTCTTTTCGCTCTCGTAGTGGCGGTATATCAATTGGAAAAACAGCCAGTCTAAAGTAAATATCTTCACGTAAAATATTATTCTGCGCTAAATCGGTAAGGGAGCGGTTAGTCGCTGAAATAACACGGCAATTTACTGGTAACTCACGATTACCGCCTACTCGTGTTACTTTTTTAGTTTCAAGTACACGCAGTAAGTTAGGCTGCATATCAATCGGCATTTCGGTGACTTCATCAAGAAATAACGTTCCGCCGTCTGCTTGTTCAAACACGCCCTCTTTACGAGCAATGGCACCGGTAAATGCGCCTTTTTCGTGGCCAAATAATTCACTGCCAATAAGCTCTTTTGAAAGCGCCCCACAGTTACTCGCCACCAGTGGACCTTCGCATTTACTAGCATTATGAATGGCTTGGGCTACCACCTCTTTACCTGAGCCACTTTCACCCATAAGCATAACATTAGCATTGGTTTTAGCTACACGCTCAATCATAGTATAAAGCTGTTGCATGGGCGCAGACTCGCCAATAAGCGTGTCAAAATGATGAGTAATAGCGGCGCTTTTCGCTTTTTTTACTGTTTTTTTAGGGCCATTTAAAACCAGTTCTAAATCTTCACGTTGCAGCGGCTTTAATAAATGCGACACATTAGGCTCACACATCTCAGCTAAAATGCCTTTGACCGAAGGGTGACCTGAAATAAGGGTGACTTTAGGCGATTGACCAATCATTTTTAAGTGATCCAGCAAGTGCAAACCACTGCCATCAGGTAACATAAAATCGAGCAGCACATGATCAAAGGTGTTATTTTCAAACCATTGATGCGCTTCTTTTAAACTGGTTGCTGTATTAATGTTGTGGCCAAGAAACTCAACAATATGGCAAATAACATCACTGAATTCGACGTCGTCATCGACTAAAAGTATATTTAACATGAATAATCCCTGTGCTTTTTCACCATTCTACTTACCCTTTAATGTAAATGAAAGATATACATAATTAAGGTACAAAATGCAGCTGTTTTATTTTTAATCCACTAGTTTAATCATAAGTAGCTGTATAGGCGCTGAAATAGCGCTATTTTATGCGGCTTATTAAATCTCTATTAAAGCAATTAATATAACCAACTGATATAATTTATTTTTATTACAGGAGTTGTTATGCGCTTATTAAAAACCTACATTCATCCCTCAATCAATATTGAGCAAGGTCGTCAATTTTCTCGCCCAACCGCTCGCGCTATTGCATTTAAGCAACAACACATTTTACTTATGTATACTCAGCGCTACGACGACTTTAGTTTACCTGGCGGTGGGATTGACCCACATGAAAGCATAGAACAAGGGTTGATCAGAGAACTAAGTGAAGAAACTGGCGCACAAAATATAAAAGTATGTAGCGAGTTTGGGCTTTACGAAGAGTACCGCCCTTGGTACAAAGATGACTTTGATATTATTCATATAGAATCATACTGCTACCTCTGCCAAATTGATGAGCAACTAGGCCAAGCACAGCTTGAACACTACGAACAACAAAATGGCATGCAGGCTAAATGGGTTGATATTTTCCAGGCGATAGCCCATAACGAACGCACACTTGCAAACAGTGACAAGCAAGGGCTATCGATTATTCGCGAAACTTACCTACTAAAAGCCATTGCGGCACAATTTTTTACCTAAGTGTTTAGGGTTGCGTTTGCGGTTCGCTCAGCGATTTTTTACCCACATAAAAGCGGTATAATCCCAGTAAGTTACTACTTAAAAATAGGCTTTCCATGATTATTGCCACTGGCGAGCCGGCGAAAATATTATGTGTTATCCAAAAAGAGGTTCCCACCACCATACATAACCTTAAGTGCAAATCTCGATTTTGAAATGAAGCGATAGTTTGTATTAATGTCGCCACCAATGCGAAAATACTAAACCAATCTTGCCAAGTAAAATAAACGGCTAAGCAGCTTACTGCCATAAACCCACACATAGCCCAAGTATGCTTAAAATAAATACAATAAAAATAACGCACCGCGGCAATAAACATTAAGCAGCCGGCACTGTTATAGCCCAATATAAAAAAGTGAGCAGAGGTTAATAATACTGAGGTAAATAAACAGCTTAAAATAATTCGTCGGGATTTAAACTGAAATGAAGCTAAGTCGAGTAAAGTAGCGACTGCTACTAACGATTGGGCAATTAAAAACATAACACTCCAAGGTATTAAAGCTTAAAATGGGGAGTGTATAGTGCTTTATGAAAACAGCACTTAACTTAAGTTAAGTCGCTTACGAATTCGTGATAACGAAATAGCCGAAATGCCTATATACATTGCCACTTGGCTTAAACTTAACTGCGCCAACCAATGAGGTTTATGTTTGAGTAAATAGCAGTAACGCTGCTCGGGACTATTGAGTAATAAAAATGCTTCTTTGGCTTCTTTAAAAATAAGTTGCTGTGCAATAAGCTGCTGCTTAATCAGTTGATACTGTGCTTGCTCAAATAGTGTTAGTGGTACTTTAATTACATTGGCTTCGTTAATCACTTTTAATTGATAAAACGCAGGAGTTGAGGTCATCCAATTGGCAAACAGCAAAGCAAATTCATTTTTAAAATAAAACTCTTTACACTTTTGCACGCCGTCAATGTCGTCATGAATAGCGCCTAGAACCCCGTCCACAACTAAATACCCATAACTTTGCAGATCGCCTTGTTGCACTAATACGGTATTGGGCGCTATTAGTTGCTGAGGATACTTACCAGCCAATTGCACTTTAAACTTGTTTACTAGTGATTCATAACTGTCGCCAAGCGATAAAAGTGGATTATCAGACATTAAAAATTACCATTTTTTCATTAAAGCATGTGTAATATCAGCCGCTGATACACCCACCCTAGGAATATATTTTTGGCCACACCATAAAGGTGAAAAATCACTTTTAGCACTTTTTTCAGCTAGAGTTCTTAAGGCTGTTATTGCACTGCTGGCATGTGGAAACACAGGAACGCCCTTTGGTATAGCACCTAGCTCTTGCATTACTCGATTTTTAATACCCCGAGCAGCTCTACCAGAAAACAATGTAGTCAGTGTAGTCTCGTCTTGTTGTTGATCTAAAATAGCCTGTTGATGCAAAGCTGATGTTGTTGCCTCCTTACATAGTAAATAAGCGCTCCCTACTTGTACAGCACTCGCTCCTAACGCTTTAAACCGCTGTACATCATCGGCTGAAGCAATGCCACCAGCAGCAATAATAGGCAGTGATATATGCTCAACACAACGTTTAATTAACTGCTCAGTAGTTTGTTGTAAGCTTAAATCCATTGATAAAAAGTGCCCTCGATGGCCACCAGCTTCTATACCCTGAGCAATAATCCCATCAGCGCCATTTTCACTAAGCCAAATAGCTTCATCTAAAGTGGTAGCCGTTGAAATTACTTTAGTGCCCCAGCTTTTTATTTGAGCCACAATAGCTTGCTTAGGTAAACCAAAATGAAAACTAACTACTGCTGGCCTATAGGGGGCAATAATATCAACAACCGATTGATTTATAGGTTGACGGGAAGCCCCTGCAGTTAAACTTTGCGGGTCAATTTCATACTCTGCAAAATAAGGTGCCAGCATATTATGCCATAGCTGCTTTTGTTCGTTCGTGTAATCAGCAACCCTATGACAAAAAAAGTTAAGATTAAAAGGTTTCGTTGTTTTTTGGCTAAGTACTTCTAGCTGCTCAATTAATTGTGCTGGTGATAACATGGCGCAAGGCAAAGAGCCTAACCCTCCAGCCTCACTCACAGCAAGAGCAAGTTGCTCATTTTGAACACCCGCCATAGGTGCCTGAATTATCGGTAAAGCGGTATTAAACAATGATGGCTTCATTTGAACCCTCCCTGTAACTTTTTCAACAACTTGCACTATTTACAGAACCATAGCAAAAACAACAAGCAAACAACATCTAGATTTTAGTCATAAGTAATGTAAAAACCATTACTAACAGATAGTTATGACTTTTTAATATCTAGAAACTAACTGGCTTTGGTTTTGCACCTATCCTATTACATAATTTGTTAGGAGGTAAAATGAGTAACACAGTTGATACGATCAATCCCGCAACCGAGCAAGTCATTAATAGCTATACGCTGCTTTCTCAAGCTCAAGCAGAACAAGTGATCGAAAAATCTCATGAAACATACTTAAAATGGCGATTAACCTCGTTTACCGAGCGCGCACAACATCTAAATAAATTAGCCTCTTTATTTGAAAGCCAAAAAGAAGCCTTAGCAAAACTAATGACCGAAGAAATGGGTAAAGTCTATGAGCAAGGCTTCCAAGAAGTTCAGCTTTGTGCTGACATTTGTCGTTATACCGCTGAGCATGGCGCCGATATGCTTAGCGACGAGGAGCGCGACATGCAAGGAGGTCGTGCAATCATAAGCTATCGCCCTACCGGTGTGCTGCTGGGTATTCAGCCATGGAACTTCCCACTTTATCAAGTTATTAGATACAGTGCCGCAAACATTATGGCGGGTAATACCACGGTATTAAAACATGCCGGTAATGTATTTGGTATGGCTGAAAAAATTGAAACATTATTTCTACAAGCAGGCTTCCCTGAACACTGCTTTAGCAACTTACTGATTGATGGTAAAACCGCCAGCGCCCTTATTTCACACTCGGCTATAAGCGGCGTGACCTTCACTGGAAGCGATGGCACAGGTAAAAAAGTAGCAGAGCAAGCTGCCAAGCATGTTAAAAAAACCGTACTAGAACTGGGTAGTAACGACGCTTTTGTTGTACTTGACGATGCTGATTTAGCCCTTGCAGTTAAGGCTTGTTTACAAGGACGCATTATTAACAACGGCCAAACCTGTGTTGCCGCAAAGCGCTTTGTGGTGGTTGATTCACTCTACAATGACTTTAAAGAAGCACTAAGCCAGCAATTTAAGGCGATAAAAATGGGCGACCCAATGGATGAAGATACTGAACTGGGTCCTATGGCACGCGAAGATTTACGCGACAAAATTCATCAGCAAGTGCAAGACTCTGTCAATGCGGGTGCAAAAGTAATTGTAGGCGGCGAAATACCGCAACAAACAGGTTATTACTACCCCCCAACCGTGCTCGAAAACCTTAAACCAGGTATGCCTGCTTATGACGATGAGCTATTTGGTCCTGTCGCATCTTTAATTAAAGCCAAAGATAACGACGACGCTATGCGTATCGCTAATGATTCGCGCTATGGACTAGGCGGCGGTATATTTTCAAAAGATGAGAAAAAAGCCATTGAACTGGCCAAAAAGTATTTTGACACCGGCATGATCAATATTAATGGTTATGGTTTGGCACAACCAAACCTACCATTTGGTGGTGTTAAAGACAGCGGTTATGGCCGAGAGCACGGCGGCTTTGGGATTCGCGAATTTGTGAATGTTAAAAGCATCATGATTCACAGCTAGTATCAGGTATCAGGTATCAG